>JAJRZO010000366.1 GCA_024275215.1 Candidatus Zixiibacteriota bacterium
CGCACGACACCTCCAGCGCCCGCGCACCGTCCACGCTCCCGTGGCCACCCGCCTGCCAGCAGCGGAAGAACCGATTGCCGAACTGCATCCCGCCCAGGCAGGGGTCCAGACGGCTTATCCATCTGCTGAATTTGCGCCTTCTGAATCTGGTTCTGGATTCCTGCCTTCACAGGAATGACGACGACCAGGCAATCACCATTGTTAAAAGTGCACACAGTATCTGTACTGCTGTGTATTTGGTATATTACATTGCAGATAGATACAACAGAGAATCTGCAGGGGTACAGCCCCTGTGAGCACTTGAACTGGTTCCGGATTTCTGCCTTCGCAGGAATGACGACGACCAGGCAATCACTATTGCTAAAAACGAACGTGGGTGGCAGATGAAAATATCTGCCGCCCACATACCTGCTATCAACACTATTTCTTATTCTGCACAATAATCTTGTATTTGACAGGCAATTCCTTTGCCTTTGGGTTGTCTGTCATCACGATAAATGTGCCATCCATCGTGGAATCCGCGCTGAGGAATTTATCCTTCACAGTCGCAGTCACCTCGAATCTCATTCCATTCTCGATTGTATTCACGACCAGATCGAGACGACCATCAGGATCACGAGCCGTAACCTTTTTCAGCGGCTTGTTCGGCTTGTGATTGGTGATTGTCACTTTGCGGGAAGTGTTCGGATTCGTTTTGCCCGGCTCAGCAACATATAGCATAAGCGCTTCAGGTGCAACCGAAACATCCCCAAGAATTGATCCAGACACAGTCAGCTTAGCCTCAGGAAAACTATCATTATTCGAGTGCGCGATCACATTTTCCAGAAACGCCCCCGGTGGCAACCCCGGAGAAAGTGTCAGTTTAATTGTCACTCCATTGCTGTCAGATTTGATCTCTTTTGCGGCAAGGAATGGCGTCGAAGTCGTAAGTTTCGTAAGTTTGGTCTTCTTCATGTCTTTGATTAACAGTTCAACTTCTTTCTCGACAGATTGCCCCTCAGGGACCCGTCCCAGACGGACACTGGTTGTCTTGAAACCAAACTCCACTTCGACAAATGCAGCGATGAGAAGTTTGGATGTGCCATTACTGGGATCATTCGAGATTACAGTGACAGTCTTGTTCTGCAAGCCTCTTCTGTTGTGGGAGTTAAATGTCACCTTGATTTCACCTTCCCCACCCGGGGGAATTGCATCCTTAGTAAGGACGGCTGCGGTGCATCCTCACGATCCTTTTGCGCGTATCAGCTCCAGCGGAGCATCACCCGTGTTCTTGACCACGAATGTATGGCTGACTATTTCTCCCTGATTAATCGTCCCGAAATCGTACGATATTTCAGGAAATGAAATCTTTGGCGCAGGACCATTGACACTATTCTCACTCACTGCCTGATCACCCTTAGAGCCGGTTTTCTCAGATGATTCATCCTTTGAACAACTAAAAAGCACAAAGAGAAAAACCAGCAAAAGCAACCACACCGAAGACTTACCCGCTCTGTTCAGCAATTTCATAAGACCTCCTCCTAATCAATACTGTAAGT
This sequence comes from Candidatus Zixiibacteriota bacterium, assembly GCA_024275215.1. Lineage (GTDB taxonomy): Bacteria > Zixibacteria > MSB-5A5 > JAABVY01 > JAHJOQ01 > JAJRZO01. The sequence continues at coordinate 1,539 of JAJRZO010000366.1, forward strand.
CAGGGTCATGCGATCCTGCTCTATTCATTCCCAAACTTATGCCGAGAATGTTATTTACATTATACCCCGATACAACCGGTTGGGATTGATTCTGGCATACTTTTTTTGCATTTACAATCCCAGCAACTCTATCTCGAAGTCAAATTTCGTTGGTTTGATGCGTACGATCCAACCGCTGCCGTATGGGTCCTGCAATGCTTTATTAGGATCACTGAGAACAGTATCATTTACTTTTACAACAATTCCCGATAATGGCGACAATACATTATGTGAACGCAAATCAGATGAAACTATCTGAAGATAAACGCTCCCCTGGCGTACTTCATCGCCTTCAGACGGCAGGTATATCGATTGTACCTTGCCGATACCATCCACAAATGACTGCTCGACTCCCAACAAAACCACTCCGTCCTTCTCAAGCATCATCCATGACCTGTCGCCAAGAGTCTTGAATCCTTCGAATGGAGTTTGCGAATCAACAGCATTATCCGCTGCTTTGACAATTGTCTCGGGTTCCATCTTGACAGCAGCCACGAGATTCGATGCCCGTTGAACAACAGCGAGCAGTTCACGCCTGGAAAATGGTTTCGCAATGTAATCGAATGCACCGAGTTGTGTCGCCTGAAGCGCTGTGTTGATCGTAGCATAGCCTGTAATGATTATGACCGGGATATTCGGATGAATCTCCTTGACCATCTTCATCAATTCGAGTCCGTCAATCTCCGGCATCATCAGATCAGTCAGGACTACATCAATATGTTCATTCTTGATTTTCTCTAAGCCCTCTTCCGGTGTCAGCACCAGATGCAGCTCGTATTCATCAGATTTCAGATGTTTTTTCACGCTGTCGAGAATGATCTGCTCATCATCAACAACCAGTACGCTCAATTTACGATCCATGTCAATATCCTCCCGGCGTTCAGCCCACACATCGGCTTAACTGTCGTCATGCAACGCTGGCAGCACTATCCTGAAAATCGCTCCGCCGCCTTCAGCGGTATCGACTTCTATTACGCCTCCATGCCGCTCGATAATTCCCCAACTCACAGCCAGACCAAGACCGTTTGTTCCCTTTGTCGAAAAGAATGGCTCGAAAATTTTATCAATGAGATTTTCCGGAATCCCAGGACCGTCATCCTCGACCGATATGACACACTTGTCATTCTTGCGTTCATATTCTGTCGCAATCTTTATCGTACCTTTGCCGTCCATAGCATCCGCTGCATTAAGCATCAAATTGAGTGTCACCTGCTGAAGTTGAGGCGGATCACACTTAATATCCGGTAAATCATCAGCCATTGATTTTTCTATTTCGATATTCATGAACTGTGGCAGTTTCTCAACCAGCAACAGGGATAAACCAACAACATAGTTCGGACTTACAACCTCGAAACTTGGCGTCTCCTGACGAGCGAAATCGAGAAGATTCCTGACTATGTCTCGACATCGCAAAGCCTCGTGTATGATTACATCGATATCATCGCGGCGCTGATCATTTTCAGGAAACTCGTCGAGGAGGTCCTCAGCAAATGCGAGAATGCCGGTAAGCGGATTATTGATTTCATGCGCGACGCCCGCTCCAAGTTTGCCTACCGCAGCGAGTTTCTCCGCCTGAACAAGCTGATTCCTGAGTTCCTTCTCCGATGTTACATCGCGGGCGATAGTGCATGTTCCAATAGTGCTTCCCTTGTAATCTGTCAGCGGGAATCTTACAGTCTGAAAATAGTGATCGCGACCATCAATAGAAACGACCTCATCGTAAGCATGATGCGCACCGGATTCAGCAACCTGGCTATCATGCCTTTTGATCATCTTTGCCAAATCTGCAGGAAGGATTTCATCAGGCGTCTTACCGATAAATTCATGCGGTTCACGGTGAAATGCCTTAGCTACCACAGGATTAACAACTACATATCGTCCATCGAGATCCTTGATCGAAATCCAGTCCTGCGCAGAATAGATGAAACTCTTGAATCTCTGCTCCGCACTCTCTATTTCACGGCGAAGTTTCACTCTTTCGGTTATTTTGTGCCATGTTCCGAGCACCATCTCGATTTCGCCGTCCTTGCCAAATATAGGTGTCCTCGTAACCTCCCAGTACGCCTCTTTCGGAGTCTCCGTATGCCAGATGAGCGTATGGGGTTTACCGGTTTCGAAAACTTGTTCTATCATCGCAGACGATTGACGACATTGCTCGGCAAACTCGGTTCCCTTGAGAAGTTCTTCGCATGTAAGTCCAATTGCTTCTTCTGATGTCAAACCTGTAAATTGCGCAAAACTCTTATTAACTCTGATAGCTTTCTTTTCGCGATCGAGCACCACCACAAGATCAGGTATCGTATCGAAAAGACTTTGAAGAGAATGTCGTTCCTCCTCGACTTTCCTTTCGAGTCGTATCATTTCTTCGAGTTGTCGTTCACGTTCCTCCTGTGCATTGGTCAGATCCCAGAAAATCCTCGCGGAAATATGATCAATCAGCTTCATGCCGGGTGGAAGTATCCTGTAGATATCCTCCAGCACTTCATCCATGCCCGTCAATTCAATCAACAACTCTATGCCGGGTATCTCCAGAGCTTCGTTTATATTTGTAAAGGTCTTAATATTATGCTCTCTGGCATAGATCATCCCGGGTGCATCGGGATCGACATCAACAACTCCCCGGATATCAAGAGTCAGCTCTTTCAGGAATGAACCAAACGCAAGGCCGATTATTGCACGACAGCCCTTGCCGCCACCGATGATTACAGTTTTCATCAGCTAACAACTCGCTCCTGATGGACAGGCATCACAATCACTTTCTTACAAGTTATCCAGTTGGGAAATCTGTTGCAAGCATTTCCTTGAAATCATCAATCAGATCATTCATGTCGGTATAGAAAACTTTCGGTTTGATTGTGAAGTGGAGAAGTATGTTACTAAGCCTATCCGAGATATAAGGGTAGAGTTTCTTCAGGTTCATAACCCTGTATTCAAAGAATGCAGAACCATCCTCCGGAATCAGGCTGTTTCTGACCTCAGCAGGGAAATCGGTCTTGTGCATAACCTGCTGGAATGACGCAATGCCTTTAGCGACAGCATAGCTGATAATATTCCCTATGCTCCAGACGTCAAAATCGGAAACATGCTGATTCAAATCAAAATCAATCCACCTGTAGCGACCGGTCTCTGAATCAATTATGATATGATCGTTTCGGACATCTCCGTGACAAGTGCCATGACGATGCAGGAATCCAATCGCTTCTATACATCCCATAAGATTATGGAGTATACCGGGCAAATCCTCGTAATAATACTGCTCGTGAGGTTTTTCTATCTCACAAATGAAGTTGAAAAAACTCTTTCCCCTGATGAAATCGATCACTCGCACACGGTTTTCTTTTTCATCCATCTCGGTATAGCCCTGCATGAATCTGTCATCGCCCCTGACGATATTCAAAACGTATGATTCTTTTTCCACACTCCTGTAGCAGTGAATTTTGAACACACCGATATGAACATAGAAATCTTCGTGAAAAACCGTCTTGATGATTTTCTGTTCGCCTGTCTCCATATTCAGAGCATTGAATACCCAGTATTTCGGCTGGTCTCCGATGCCGAATCTCGTCTCATGCTGATTGCCTTTCACGAGAAAGTCACAGCCGCCAAGACGAATGATGTCGCCCCTCTGGATTCTTGACCAGTCGGATGTATCAGTCAGTATCCTGAAGTGACTGACATTACTCCATCCGGTCAATTCTTTAATTCTGGCTTCGATTCGTTCTCTGTCGCTTTTCACGATCTGCCCGAACGCCCGAATGAAACAGGGCGGAATATGTGCGTGTCGACTGTAACTATCATGCAATTACGAACCTAAGCGGCTAAGCGCTGTCAGGCAAGACCTTTCTGAATTACTCTGGACGGCGGCAGCAGATATCCCGAGTCTGTTCCATCTTGAATACATGATACGGAATCGGTAACCCTGATTCCGGAAGGTTTGCGTTCCGCAGCAGGGCAAAATCTGCAAGAGACCCGACTCTCGAACAACACGATTCTCGTGCACCATCAGGAATCCTTTTCTCGTGCTCCGTCAGGAGCCCTTTCCTCGTGCGCCGTCAGGAATCCTTTCCTGACGGCATCCAGTTTTGTAGCTCACGCTCGCTCGGAGCGTGAGGAATATGGATGCCGGATCAAGTCCAGAATAACAAATGCTACTGTGTTGAGTGAAGTGTGACCAGCGTGAGATCATCAACTAAAATCGATATGTCAGCGTGATTTTGGCAGCCCCTGATCCTGCATCATCGAATGGCGGTGTAATATCGACATCAAAACCTGACAGGTGAGCATCAACATAGGCATCAATCATCGACAGAAAAACAGTCACTCCGGTCAACCACATATACAGGTCTCTCCGATCCTGATAGAACTCATAGTCGCCATAGTACCAATTTCTCAAACCCGGATCGGATTCGACTGAAAACTTGTCATACGCCTGATCGGCAAGGTCCCAGTTATATGCAAGCTGATAAATTAAGTATGACTCGCCGGCCATGACAACAAAAGCCTTGATGTATTTTTTGTTATAGAACTGTCCCCAACCGGGCACTGCCGCCGACCTTAGCAACGCTCCCATCGGCGATGTTTTCCGGGGTGCTTCAGGGCGAACACTGGCGTCAGATTCGATCATGATTGAATCACGCACATGGAGGCTGTCAAGCTGTTCAGCATGCAGAGCGCTGAAAGAACTGAGCGCTAAAACACAACAGACGATTTGCAGAACGAATAGCTTCATATATAGTACTTACGCCACGAATCACTCAAAGCTCCATATTAGAGCCGAAAGCCTTCCATCACAAGTTGAAAATGCGTTAATGGCTTGACCTGAAGTTGCTCTTGTGCAATATTCATCACATATATGTACGAGATTTCCGAGAAACTCAGGGAATTGCTCGCAGCCGATCTTCCGGTGGCTGTTCTTACCGGAGCGGGCGTATCGGCGGAAAGCGGTGTCCCGACATTCCGGGGCGATGAAGGATTGTGGAAGCAATTCCAACCTGAAGAACTCGCCAATGTCGATGCTTTCCTCGCCAATCCTGAACTGGTCTGGAACTGGTATCAATATCGCCGCAATATTATCAGCCAAGTAGAACCGAATCAGGGACACTTCAGCCTTGCAAAGATGGAAAAACGACTTTCCAGTTTTACTCTTATAACTCAGAATGTCGATGATCTTCACAGGCGAGCAGGCAGTCGTAATATACTCGAATTACACGGCAACATCGTGCGTAACAAATGTATAAAGTGCGGCAGGCAGTATGAGAATCTGCCGGAATCGGAAGAGGTGCCTCAATGTGAATGTGGCGGGCTAATCCGCCCTGATGTCGTATGGTTCGGTGAAATGCTGCCGCAGGATATTATCCAAAAGGCATTTCTCGCAGCAGAGAAAGCGTCGGTGTTTTTCTCGATCGGAACCTCGGCACTGGTCCAGCCGGCAGCGTCTCTTCCGGTGATGGCAAAGAACAGAGGCGCATATCTTGTCGAAATCAATGTCGAACCGACCGTTTTGTCTTCACATGCCGACGAATTTCTGCAGGGCAAATCGGGCGAGGTTCTGCCGGTTATCATCAGGGAGTGCGGGTTAGAATGATCGACCCGACAATATCATCAACAATGAGTGAAACAGAGGCAAGAGTCGCAGCTCTTATGGACAGGCTCACAGATTGTGATCTATGTCCGAGAAAATGC
>JAJRZO010000367.1 GCA_024275215.1 Candidatus Zixiibacteriota bacterium
ATTCTCATCCCTGATCGCCAACAAGAAAGTTGAATGGGATGATTACAGAACGCATGTTTCGCGGTACGAGCTTGACAAGTATTTGCCCATGCTGTAACATCCTTGAATGCGGCTTGAAGAGCTTTCTGCACATGAAATTCGGCTGAAAACTGTCACGGGTGAACTCGACCCGGTCGAGACAGCCGAGTATTTCTGCGATCGCATTTCGGATGCTTCCAACAAGCTCAATGATTTCATCACGATAACTCGTAATTTTGCTGTTTCCTCTGCTGCAAGACTCAGGCTGAGACTTGAGAATAAAGTAAATCCGCCATTGATTGCCGGTGTGCCTGTAGCGATCAAAGACAATATCTGTCTCAAGGGCTACCCAACGACATGCGGTTCCCGGATGCTCGAGGATTTCATCCCACCTTACAATGCAACAGTCATTGAGAATCTGATCGAAGCCGGTGCGCTGATAATCGGCAAGACTAACATGGATGAGTTCGCGATGGGGTCGACCAGCGAGACTGCTATACAAGGTGCAGTCCGGAATCCGCTCGATCAGGAATACAGCGCGGGCGGCTCGTCAGGCGGATCTGCTGCCGCGGTAGCTGCGCATCATGTTCCGGTTGCGCTCGGATCGGACACTGGCGGATCGGTCAGGCAGCCTGCGGCATTGACCGGAACTGTCGGATTCAAACCGACATACGGTTCGGTGTCTCGTTACGGACTTGTCGCTTATGCGTCATCATTCGATCAAATCGGGCCGATTGCGCGAAATGTCGAGGACATTGCGCTGATGATGAATGCGATCTCGTTCCATGATCCGCACGATTCGACCTGCTCATCATTTGATCGTCCTGACTATCTCGCCGGGCTTGATGGGTTCAAACCTGTGACTATCGGTGTGCCGAGAGAGTATTTCGCGAGCGGTGTTGAGGACGATGTCGTCGAGGCTGTCGAACATGCTGTTGACCTGCTTGCCTTGGCTGGGTGTCGAGTCGAGGAAATCACGCTTCCCAGAGTGAATGAGGCAATAGCCGCATACTATGTTATCGCGACCGCTGAAGCATCATCGAATCTGGCGCGATACGACGGCATCGTGTTCGGTCACAGGTGCGAACAAGTTGCAACTCTCGAAGATATGTATGCCGAATCGCGCACTGCGGGATTTGGAACTGAGGTACGACGCAGGATAATGCTTGGTACATACGTGCTGTCATCCGGTTACTATGATAAGTATTATCGCAAGGCGATGCAGGTGAGAGAAATTATCAGGCGTGATATGCTGAAAGTATTCGAGAAAGTCGATGTGGTCGTGACGCCGACATCGCCGACCGCAGGAATCAAGCTGGGAGAGAAACTCGATGATCCGCTTGAGATGTATCTCGCGGATGTTTTCACTGTCTCGGCGAATCTGACAGGCACTTGCGCGATCTCTGTGCCGTGCGGTTATGACCGCGATGGCTTGCCAGTCGGAGTCCAGTTCATCGGGAGACATTTTGAGGATGCTGAACTTTTGAAGCTGGCGCAGAGGTTTGAGTCTGTCATCATTTCAGAATCGGATGGCGGCAATGCCTGATTACGAACCTGTCATCGGGCTTGAAGTCCACGCCCAGCTCAGGACAGAATCGAAACTCTTTTGCGGCTGCTCAACTGAATACGGATCGCCTGAGAACTCGCAGACATGTCCGGTGTGCCTCGGACTACCCGGCACATTGCCGGTTCTCAACAGGAAAGCTGTTGAATATGCTATGATGGTAATCCTCGCAGTCGGTGGGACAGTCAACAAGCGTTCTCTGTTTGCGCGGAAAAATTATTTCTATCCTGATCTTCCCAAAGGATACCAGATTTCGCAGTATGAACATCCAATTGGCGAGGGTGGCACAATCGAATTCGTGTCGGGAGATCAGATCAGACGAATCGGTCTTGCGAGGATTCATCTCGAAGAGGATGCCGGAAAGTCTTTGCATATTGATTCGGATGGAAACGGGCTGGAAAGGTCGCTCATCGATCTAAACCGATGCGGAGTGCCTCTTGTCGAGATTGTATCGCTTCCGGAGATACGGAGTCCTAAAGAAGCTCATCGCTATCTTGCGAGCCTGAAACAGATATTGCAATGTCTTGGCGTTTGTTCTGGCGATATGGAGAAAGGCGCTCTCAGGTGTGATGCAAATATCTCGGTGAAACAGGTCGGAAGTTCTGATCTCGGAACGCGGACGGAACTGAAGAATCTCAACTCGTTCAGGTTTGTCGAGCGTGCTCTGGAGTATGAGATTAACAGACAGATAGAGATATTAAAATCAGGCGGAATTGTTGAACAGGAGACCCTCTATTGGGATGAGACAGCAGGTAAATGTGTCCCAATGCGATCCAAAGAAGAATCCAGAGACTACAGGTATTTTGTCGAGCCTGACCTCGCACCGCTCGAAATAAACGACGAATGGATGACGAAAATCAGGCAATCTCTGCCGGAATTGCCACGCTCGAAACTCG
>JAJRZO010000368.1 GCA_024275215.1 Candidatus Zixiibacteriota bacterium
AGGATCTGCGACACTATGGGATTTCACGCAATTTCCACGGTCGGTCGTGGGCATGGCAAAGAAGTCGCCCCGCCAATGAAAGAGGCGCCGCCTGATTGTGTCGGATGTCTCGCCTGTGCCCAGAATTGTCCTACGCATTGCATCGAATGGGAAGATGTTGCTGGCAAGCGAACTATCTGGGGAAAGCAATTCGAACTTATCAAATGCGAGAAATGCGGCAGCCCAACCATTACAAAAGATTTCGCTGAAGTCCTCAGTAGGACAAGAGACATTCCGATGGACTACTTCAAAATTTGCGACGCATGTCACAGGCAGGAGCTTTCAAACACAATGGGATCGATTGCAAGCTGGTCAAGAGAGGAGGCGGAGTAGTGGAATCGAGATTTATCGTAACACCGAATCTTTGCACAGGTTGCCGTACCTGCGAGCTTGCATGCGCCTTCGCTCATTCCATCGATGGCAAACCGGGACGTAGCCGCATCTATCCCCTTCCCGCTGGAAAACCCGATCTTTTCACGCCTGTTGTATGCCTGCAATGTGATGATCCTGCATGTGTAAAATCATGTCTCGTAAACGCAATTACGCGCAATGAAGAAACCGGCGCACTCGATCTGGATCAGGATAAGTGCGTCAAGTGCGCTGCATGTACTGCGGCATGTCCGTTCGGATGTGCGCTCTACGACACAACGCATGATATTTTCGTCAAATGCGATTTATGTGGCGGCGATCCGGTCTGCGCACATTTCTGCCCCACCAAAGCACTCGAATATCTCCCGATAGTCCCGAAGAAACAGCGCAAAGTCGGTTAAGCCTTCACAACAGCCTGTTTTTTCGTCAGGAGACAGGGCTCCTGACCTGCTAATTCATGATGAAGATGACACGGTTTCCACCGGTGTGACAGAGATGAATTCATTTCTAATAATAACAATTACTTTGATATCGTCATTCCTGCGAAGGCAGGAATCCAGAACCGGATTTGAAAGCATAATGGTTGCAGACTCTAAAACCATGACTGGTCCCCTTCCTCCACAGGGGTGACGATGGCTTTATCTCCCCAAGTGATCGCAGGGTCTGTGCCCCAGTAGCAGAGCTATTAAAGGTGTTCTGTATCGATTCGACGATCATTATTCTCAACATTATTGTTCTGTCACCGATATACGAATAAGAACGATATGGCATTGACACTTATGAAAAAACGCGCGGGCGCACTGCATGCCGGTGACAGGATCGGTGACTATGAAATCATCGAAAAGATCGGTCAGGGAGGCGTCGCGGAAATCTATCGTGGCAGGCAACGGTCACTCGATCGCGAAGTCGCGATCAAACTCCTCTCGGAACGCGCTACAATAGATTCCAATATCGTGAGCAGATTCGAGCAGGAATCGAAAATCATAGCCGGACTCAATCATCCTAACATAGTGCATGTCATAGATCGCGGGCTTGATCGAAAGCGATACTACTTCGTCATGGACTACATCGACGGCACCGATTTCAAGACAATTCTCCAGCGAAAATCCTACAGTCTCGAACAGAGAATAGATGTCGTCGTGCAGGTGCTAAAGGCACTCGATTACGCGCACAACAACGGCGTCATCCACCGAGATATCAAGCCATCTAATATCCTGATTGACAACAACGGACATGTTCTCGTTGCAGATTTCGGTATTGCACAGATTCTGGATAAAGACACAATCGACAGGACAAATACGGGCATGGTGATGGGAACACTTGCGTATATGTCGCCGGAGCAGAAAATATCATCCCGCGATATAGATCGCACAACTGACATCTATGCGATCGGTGTTATCCTTTACGAAATACTGACGACCAGAAAACCGATGGGTAATTTCAAGCCACCATCTAAAGTTCTTCCCGGCGCACCTGACAAACTCGATAGTATTGTAATGAAATGTCTCGAACAGGATCGCAAAGATCGATTCCAGACTGCTGTCGAATTGAAAGATTCACTGCTGTCGGTGATGTATGACACCGATGTCGCATCGAGAACACCGAAAGAATCTGTCGCGCCATCTATGAAAAACTTCGTGGGTAATTGCTCATTCCTCGATACGATCAAAGAAACGACCTACGGCGCGACATATCTTGTCGAGAACAAAGCCGACGGCAAACTTTATGTCATCAAGAAGATGCTGAAGCGTGAGATGGGTCTTAGAGAAGCAAAGATTCTTGCCAGATTGACACATCCCAATATCATAAAAGTTCATGGCGCAGGCGGCGACAGCAGCAAAAATGTAATTGTCACGGAATACGCTCAGGGTGGATCGCTCGCAGATCGGTTGGTCAAACCGTATCCGATCAAAGAAGCCGCGGAGATATTCAGACAGATTGCGGAAGGTCTGAGTTTTGCACATAAAAACAAGATTGTACACGGCAATTTGCGCCCCTCGAATATCCTGTTTGATCCGAATAACACTGTCAAGCTTGTCGATTTTGCTCTGCCGGCACATTACCTGACTGGCAAGACGAACTGGTACGACGCACCGGAACGAACAAAATCGAAAGCTTCGGATGTCTACTCTGCCGGAGTGATTCTGCATGAGCTTCTTTATAACCGTCGTCCTCAATTTGATCGATATGGCAGAATGCTGCGAGATTCTGCTGAAGATAAAGTGCCGGAGCCTGTTAGTCTGCTGCTTCGCAAAATGCTCCTGAAGGATCCCACGCGGAGATTATCATCATTCGATGAAGTGCTTGCTGTTCTCGACAAGATACAGATGGACACTGATGCAGATTCCACCAAACTTGATGAATCTGCCGAGTCGGTCCCAGAGAAAAACAAACGTCACACTGCAAGACTTCTTGTGCTGCTTATCATTTTGCTTGCGGCTGTGGTCGCAGCTTCTCTTTACCTTGATGATCTTAGCTTCATCCGCGACCTTTTTCCCTTGACTTCGGACTGATAGCGGTTATAATAGCAGCTCGAATTGCGACCCTATCGTCTAGTCGGCCTAGGACACCGCCCTTTCACGGCGGCAACACGGGTTCGAATCCCGTTAGGGTCGCTTTGATCTGATATCCCCCCCCCCGCTACTTCCAACCTTGACGAGATATCAAAAAAGAGTATATTAGTATTGTATCGAGACTCGCACGTTCCAACGAAAGCGATGCACAAATAATAATGATTTCTGACTACAATATTATTAGAGGAGGTTGAACTTTGAGACCTGCATTACTAACATTGTTAATGTTCCTGATTGTATCAAATATCTGTTTTGCGGATGATATGTATTATGTCACTGTCGATAGCAGGGATGCCGCCACACGACTTGAATCCGCAGGCATCGACCCTCTGTTGAAGGTAGATAATGGCTACCTGGTGCTTGCTAAGCAAGACATTGAGGAGACGTTTTCGAATCTTGAACTGGAGTTTAAGTTCATTGCCGGCGATGTCGATCGACAGCATTTGGCGCTGGATATGAGCATGGATGATTCGAACGCTGGTATTTATCCCGTTATCTACGAAAAAGCCGGAATACGGCTGTTTCGTGTTGAACCTCAGGATATCGCTGAAACAAGCAAGGCTAATGGTCTCGCACCGGTTCATACGGAAAACCTGAGGATCATCTACAAGGAACCGATCTCATTCGATTTCCTTCGCGCAGCAATTACTATCGATGTAGATTCGATTATAAGCCTTATCAGCCAGGATTCGATTCAATCATACCTTGAGCAACTCCAGGCATTTCCGCCACGCGTGACAGGCAGCGCATCCGATTACAACTCCCGCGACTGGTGCGTTTCAAAACTTCAGGATTTCGGATACACGGCTGTCGAACTCGATAGTTTTGTGTACGGCAGTAACGATGTCCAAAATGTCGTTGCATACCAAGAGGGAATATCCCTTCCGGATCATCAGATAGTGATCGGCGCTCATCGCGACGCTGTTTCAGGTTCACCGGGTGCTGATGACGACGGTTCCGGAACTGCAGGCGTACTTGAAATAGCACGAGTCCTGAAGAACATTGAAACCCAAATGACATTCGTTTTTATCCTGTTCGACGGCGAGGAGCAGGGACTTAATGGATCATGGCACTACGCCGACGAGGCGGCTGCCAATGGTGACAGTATAGTATTTATGATCAACATGGATATGATCGGAGCTTACCAGAATTCCGGCGATGTGAATCTCTTTCACGGTTCAAACACAGCTTATGCTCAACTGTTCAATGATCTGGCTGATACAATCCCACAGATCAACCTGACAGGTCATCTCAGCAATTCGTCAGGAAATTCCGATCACTACCCGTTTCAGCAGAATGGTTATGACATTGTTTTTGCCCACGAATACATATTCTCGTCAGTGTATCATTCATATCAGGACAGCACATCATATATCGACTTCGACTATGCAACACGAGTGGTGAAAGGCGCACTTGCAACGGCATGGGTTACTGACAATTCATACATTCCCGTGCCGGGACTTACATTCGCGTATCCAAACGGCTTTCCGGAGGATGTTCCTCCGGGACAAACAACAACATTCCAGGTACAGGTTGACGGATCATCCGGAGGTACGCCAGTTCCCGGCAGCGGCGAGCTTCATTACTCTGTAAACGGGGGTGGTTTCACCACCGTACCGATGACACATCTCGGCAGCAATCTTTACAACGCCGAGCTACCCGCACAAACATGCTCCGATAACTATATCGAATTCTATGTCAGTGCACAGGAATCGGGCGGCAGCATATTTAACGATCCCGACCCGTCGAATCCGAACAAAGCGATCATAGCCACGCAGTTGATAATTGCATTCGAGGATGATTTCGAGTCTGATAAAGGCTGGTCGGTTTCGGGCGGACTCTGGGCAAGAGGCACTCCAACCGGTAATGGCGGGCAGTATGGAAATCCTGACCCAAACAGTGGTCACAATTCTCTGAATGTATTCGGATATAATCTCAATGGCGACTATGAGAACGATCTGCCGGAGAGACATCTTACAAGTCCGCCGATTGACTGTTCAGGATTGCTTGGGGTACGCCTTAAATTCTGGCGATGGCTTGGTGTGGAGCAACCGACTTTCGATCACGCATATCTTCGCGTCAGCAACAACGGCACAACCTGGACAACAATTTGGGAAAACTCTGCTGAAGTATCTGACAATTCATGGCAGGAGCTGGAGTACGACATATCAGCCATAGCCGATGACCAGTCGAATGTGTTTATCAGATTCACAATGGGAACGACTGATCCCTCATGGCAATACTGCGGATGGAATATTGACGATCTCGAAGTATCCGCATACGAATGCCTTGACCAAACCGATTCAGATGGTGACGGGATTGCGGACGGCAGTGACAACTGTCCGCTGACTTATAATCCCCTGCAGGAAGACTATGACGGAGACCTGATCGGAGATTCCTGCGATCTGTGCACAGACTCGGACAACGACGGTTACGGCGATCCCGGATTTCCAATCAACACATGCGATGTCGACAATTGCCCTACGACATATAATCCGAATCAGGAAGATTACGATGGTGACAGCGTGGGAGATTCGTGCGATAATTGCATCTACACATACAATCCGGACCAGGCTGATAGTGACAGCGATGGGATCGGTGACGCATGCGATTGGATATGTGGTGATGCCGATGCCAGCGGAGCTGTTGACATCGACGATGTGGTCTACCTGATTCAGTACATTTTCGCAAGTGGGCCCGCACCTCAACCGATTGAATCAGGTGACGCGGATTGCAGCGGAAGTATTGATATCGACGATGCAGTCTTTCTGATACAGTACATATTCTCAGACGGCAATACGCCATGCGATCCTGATGGAGATGGGTTACCTGACTGTTGACGAGATATAACCCGGATACTTGAAGTCATATTATACAAAAGGTGAGCGGCAGGAAAGATTCCTGCCCTCGCCTCAAAAAGAACAAATATCTTGAGTGTTCAATTTCTCGTTTTAGCAATAATCAGTTTACAGAGGCAATACCTGATTAACTGAAATCCTTTCCAAGAATAACTGCAATAATCACCGCAAGAATTGCCATCGGAGCTATGAATCGTATAAAGAATAACCACAGCTTGAAACTGAAAGTCGGGTCGCCCGATTCGTCAAGCATTCCGAGTTCATCCGCTGATATTTTTCTGCTCACAAACCATCCGACAAACAACGTAGTCAGCAATCCACCGACTGGCAGAAGATAGTTCGCAGCTATGTGATCAAGGGTCGAGAGCACACCACTCTTGCCTGCAAAGATCTCGAACCCCGAAAGGAAGCCGACAGCTCCGAGTGACAGAGCTGACAAAAATGTACAGACTGCGACAGCAGCCGTTCCGATCACTGTGGAAGTCGAGCGTTTGAAACCGAGTTTATCGATAAAAAACGAAACTATTACTTCGAGAACAGAGATTGTCGAGGTCAGCGCTGCAAATGCGACGAGCACATAGAATAGCGGCCCAATTAGTACGCCACCTGACAACTCAGTGTAAAACAAACGAGGGAGAGTCACGAACAGCATTCCGACTGTCGAGCCTGAAACGCTCTCGGCGACACCCGGAACAGAAAAGATTATCGTATACATAATTACACAAGCGAGCAGTGCAATAAGTGTATCGAGAAAAACAACAAAACCGGCGCCACGGGCGATCGATTCACGCTTGTGCATATAAGAACCATAGGTAATCATCACGCCCATACCAAGTGACAATGTAAAGAACGCATGTCCGAGCGCTTCAAGAACACCGGCAGCAGGTAATTCCGAAAAATTCGGTCGGAACAGGAAGTGGAATGTCTGACCAATACCGGGGAGAAACATCACACGGACTACAAGATAACCCAGTATCAGCAGCAATATCGGCATCAGGAATTTAGCAGCCTGTTCAATGCCTTTGCTGACACCGCGCCATACAATAAGAGCGGTGCCGAAAAGAAATATGAATGCCAGCAGCAACTGCAACGGTCCGTCAGAGAGAAACTTCCCGAATGCCGTATCTGCCGGTTGTTGATAGCCGTTGATACTCCAGCCGACACACTCTATGAATGATTTGATAGACCAACCTGCAATTACGCTATAGTATCCAAGTATCACAAAACCTGTAAGGACTCCCAAAAAACCGACCAGTCCCCATCCACGGTTGCCAAGCTTTTCGAATGCGGGAACCGGACTCATCTGGGTTCGTCTTCCAAGAAGAATCTCAGCCATCATCACCGGCAAACCGATTGCAGCGACACATGCGAGATAAACAAGCACGAACGCGCCGCCGTTGTTATGCCATGTTATGTACGGGAATTTCCAAAGGTTACCAAGTCCGACAGCGCTTCCCGCCGCCGCGAGGATAAAACCAATTCGTGACGCCCAGTGTTCTCTCTTAGCAGGCACTGCATCTCCTTCTGTTGCGATAATCAATTATTGACTGCATTATTTATTGAAGCCGGTCATGGATGTCAACAAAATTCACAGGATTCGTGCGCGGCGTCGGGAATCCCTTCCCGACGCCAGGAAATTCGCCAGGAAGGGATTCCTGGCGGCGCAAAAATGACACGTAGAGACAATTCCCGCAGTTCCCGTAGGTCAGGAACCCTGCGCTCCTGACGAAACCCAGGAGATATACGTGTTCTGCCAGTTCTTACGTTCGCCAAAGGCGAAGACGATGTTGCGTATTTCGTGCATGGCAGTCAGTAGGTCGGTGTTCTGCAGCAGGCAAAGCCTGCAAGAAACCCGACAATCACAGAA
Source organism: Candidatus Zixiibacteriota bacterium (assembly GCA_024275215.1). Lineage (GTDB taxonomy): Bacteria > Zixibacteria > MSB-5A5 > JAABVY01 > JAHJOQ01 > JAJRZO01. Next base: position 7,707 of record JAJRZO010000368.1, read on the forward strand.
TCAAAGTCTAATCTGTGCGAGCTTTGCATCCTCGGCGGGCGGGACTTCAATCACTTCTTCGTTGTCAGGATATGACACCGTAATGCGAACAGATGGCTGGTATTTCTGATCGCAATACCGTGCAGTCAGGCGAGCCGCAAAGAGCACAGCATCCTCAGTCGGTTCTCCGACAAGCAATGTTACCGGTGAGCCTGTTCCCATTGCTTCAAGCTGAACATCCTCAGGCTTGCGATATTTCTCGATTTTGTCATTCTCTGATTCATCTCTGCCGACAACAATCTTGGTGGTAGGTGAAAACCTGAAATGCCTGCCGACTTTCAACAGATTCAACGCAGTAAAATCAACATCAGGATCATACTCAAGCAGATCTTTCAAACGTTTTGAATACCCCGGATCAGTCAACAGACACCCTGCCGCTGGTGATGGGTAATCATCAAGCCCGAATTCTTCCGCCATTTCCATCTGACGGCGACGAGACCTGCCGCTGATGTTTTCGAGCATATCGCGATTGATCTTACCTTCGATTTCCGGTATGGTCGGCTTGAGAAGTTTTGCAGACAGCGGTCTGAGCAAACGCCCTTTCAAACCAGCATGCTTGATAACAAGATTCAGCTTATCGCGAGTCTGAGACATCGGCCTCTGGCCAAGAACTTCGCCGGTTATAATCGCATCCGCGCCGATCTGCTCCATGACATACTTAGCTTCTTTCAGCATCA
>JAJRZO010000369.1 GCA_024275215.1 Candidatus Zixiibacteriota bacterium
ACACACTGCTTGTCATAAAGTGCACACGGTAGCTGTGCTGCCGTGTATTTAGTATATTGCATTGCAGATAGTTACAACAGAGAATCCGCAGGGGCACAGCCCCTGCGAGCACTTGAGGTGGGTTTTTCAACAAGCGCCTTCGCGGGAATGACAAAATTACACACTGCTTGTCATTCACTGCTTGTCATGCCGGACCTGAGCCGGCATCCAGGCGCGTCATTGGAGTTTGTCTGTTTTTCCTTGCAACCAACAGCAAATCATGTAATTTGATACGCTTGTTTAGTAAATGGCTTTTAGACCCGATACAATCGAAAGAATATGTTAAACATCAAAGAACAGCTCGCACTGATTAAACGCAATGTTGTCGATCTCCTGCCGGAAGGAGAACTTGAACGCAAACTCGAAATGTCTCTCAAAGAAGGACGGCCACTGCGTGTCAAGCAGGGATTCGATCCGACTGCACCTGATATTCATCTCGGACATACAGTGGGATTGCGCAAATTGAAACTATTCCAGGACCTCGGACATACTGTAGTCGTGATAGTCGGGGATTATACCGCACTGGTAGGAGATCCATCAGGAAAGTCATCCACAAGGCCCCTTGTGACCCCTGAAGAAATAGAGGCAAACGCACAGACTTATCTCGACCAGTTTTTCAGGATCGTCGATGAGTCGAAGGCGGAAGTGAGACGCAACAGCGAATGGTTCGAGGAGATGAAGTTCTCCGAAATTCTGAAACTCTGCTCGAGTTTCACGCTTGCGAGAATGCTTGAACGTGATGATTTCGAGAAACGCTACAAATCCGGATCGGCGATCGCAATCCATGAACTTCTCTATCCTCTCATGCAGGCGTATGATTCGGTGGCAGTGCGTGCGGATATCGAAATCGGCGGCACCGATCAGTTGTTCAATCTTCTGACCGGTCGTCAGATTCAGGAGACATACGGCATCGAACCGCAGGTGACACTGACGCTCCCCCTGATTGAAGGACTAGACGGCGAAAACAAGATGTCCAAGTCTCTCGGCAATTATATAGGTATAACCGAACCGGCGTCGGAGATATTCGGGAAGATCATGTCGATACCGGATACGATGATCGCCAAATACTTCAGATACCTGACAGATGAATCTGAGGACAGACTCACCGAAATTGAGCAACAACTTGCGGACCCGTCGGTCAATCCGATGGAACTCAAGAAGCAACTCGGCGTAATGATAGCGTCAATGTATGCTTCACTGGATGAGGCAAAAAAAGCACGGGAGGATTTCGAAAAAGTTTTCTCGAAGCGGCAGGTGCCGGAAGATATGACTGAAATCAGATGTTCGATATCTGAGTTCGAGGAAGCCGGCGAAATTTTCTGGCCGAAGTTCATTGCGGATCGGAGAATGCTGAAGTCATCATCGGAAGCGCGCAGATTGATTAAGCAGGGTGGATTTCAGATTGATGGTGTTAAACAGACAGATTTCGCTACTCCTCTCCCCTTTTCCGGGGAGCATGTCCTCAAGGTCGGCAAGCTGGGGTGGTACAAATTAATCATAAGCTAAGATCGAACGTCTTTAGTACAGACTTGTTAAAGATTGTGTGGCGCTATGAATAAGTTGACTCTGAACATATTGGTTGTATCGTTGATCGCGCTGTCATTAGTATCAGGATGCAGTTCCGGTACGAAGATTACGACTACTGTTCCTCCCAAAGAAAAGCAGCCGCGACCGATTATTAACAGCACTGCATTTTCGTACTATACTAACGGAGTGATCGCTGAAGAAGTGGGTCAGTATCCTGCGGCAATCGCCAACTATGAACAGGCTCTCGTTCATGCTCCCGGAAACAGCGAAATACTTCTCGATCTAGCAAATCTTTATTTTCGCATGAGGCAACCTGAGCGCGCACTCGAAAATGCTCAGAAAATTTTCTACAAAGATGCGGAAACTTACACTCTGATTGGGAATTGCTACCGTGTTCTCGGCGATCAAGACAAGGCAGAACGCGCATTTCGTAAAGTTCTGAGGTTGAAACCGGATGATATAAACGCCCACTGGTATCTTGGAACAATCGAGAAAGAACGCGGGAATACTAATAAGGCGATTGCTCATTTTGCTCAGGTAGCCAAAGCTAACCCCACTCCTGACATTTATGACGAGATAGCCAAACTCGAGACAGTTCGTAAGAATTTTGATGCGGCGATTCAGGCATACAGAAAATCGATCGCGCTCGACCCGACGGGTGCGAATGCAGAGTCGTATGTACGTATGGCCGCACTCCTTCGGATGCAGGATCAACCTAAGGAAGCCGAGCATATTCTGTTGCGGGGACTTAGTGAAAGCCCTGAAGTGCCGGCGTTTCGTCTTTTTCTTGCGGAGACATATGAGAGTCAGAATGATACGACAGCCGCTCTTGAGCAGGTGCGCAGTATAATCGAGGAATTCCCCGGAAGTCCGCAGGTACTGGATCGCGCCGGACAACTGGCATTTGATGTAGGAGCGCGAAGTCTTGCAGACAGCATTTTTGCCCGTGAACTATCGCTTGACCCAGGTTCAATGTATGCGAACTTTTACAGAGGCAGGATAGCAGTCTACGAAGACCGAAATGAAGATGCAAAAGCGTTCTTCAGAAATCTCATCAATGTCGCTGATTCCCTTCCTGACGGATATATCAATCTTGGAATGATATATCTCGATCAGGATAGTGTTGATCTTGCAATAGATGTACTCAAAGACGGCGTTACTAAAGTGGGCGCAGGGCGTGAGGATGCCCAGTTCTATCTCGCGACGGCATTCGGCAGAGCGGAACGATTCGGTGAAGTGCTTTCGATTGTCGGACCGCTTGTCAGGAAGTATCCTGATAATATTCGATACCTGTTTATGTTAGGTTCGGCACTTGAAAGAACATCTCAACAGGATTCAGCCGCTGTTGTATTTGAGCGGATTCTTGAGCTGGATCCTGAGCATGCACCGACAATGAACTACCTCGGTTATATGTGGGCGGACCTCGGAATCAATCTGGATAAATCTCTCAAACTGATAACTACTGCGCTTGAAAAGAATCCCGATAACGGCGCGTATCTCGATTCATACGGCTGGGTTCTATATAAGCTCGGTCGCTATGAAGATGCCGAAGTCCAGTTGCGAAAAGCAATTGACCTGACGGATAAAGTTGACTATATCCTCTACGAGCATCTGGGTGACATTTGTTTCAGCCTCAACAAGTGCGAAGAGGCCCGAAAGAATTGGCAAAAAGCTCTCGAATTGAATCCTGAGAGCCAGCAGCTAAAGGAGAGACTGGCCAGGTGAGACTTCGAATCCTGGTATTGACACTTTTTGTCCTGACAGTAATTCTTTCCTGCGCTAAAATAATGCCCCCCCCCGGCGGCCCAAGAGACGAAACTCCTCCTGAGATTCTTTATACATATCCAACAAATGAATCGACTCATGTTGACCTTATGCCCAGAATCATCATCGGATTTTCAGAGAGGATGGACAGGAGAAGTCTTGACAATACGATTTTTATGTCACCGCCGGTCAGGGGGGATCTGCGGATAAGCTGGAAAAAGAACGACCTGGTTCTCAGTTTCTCGGATTCATTGCAGATCGACCGGACATATCTTATCACTATCGGATCGGGAGCGATGGACCTGCACAAGAATAAACTTGTCAGTTCCTATACACTTGCATTTTCGACAGGCGAATCGCTGGACAGCGGACGGATTGCAGGTCAGGTACGGTCAGGCGGTAAGCAGTTTGCAGGTGCAACAGTGGCTGCATACTACTTATCAGGAATAGACACTATCGATCTGACTTCATCTCGACCACAATACGCTACGCAGACTAGCTCCGACGGATCCTTTGAGTTGAACTATGTTTCGTCCGGCGAGTATGTTCTGTTCGCTTTTGATGATGCAAACAATGACAGGCACTGGTCGCCGCCAAAAGAGAAGATCGCCTTTCCGGTCACGCCAATACTGCTTAATTATGGCACTAATGTCTCTCTTGATAACAATATGGATTTGTTCGCAAGAGATACTGCAACTCTTAAAGTGAAAAAGGCATCCATCAATCAGGATCTGCTACTCGAAATCGAATTGACCGGAATGACATTGAAACGCGATGCTGTACAGAGCAATATTCGCCTGATTAAGTCAGACATGTCGGATACAGTGACAGTTGATCGACTTTTCGCAGAGAATGATACGGTTAAATCATTCGTCGGCATCATGCCCGAACTCAGCAATGTCGAGGAACTGTATCTTAGAATTGACGGTCTCAACGACATTTTCGGTAACCAGTGTGATATTGCCGATGACTCAATCCTATTACTCTACCCTGTCGGAGGCGACCGACAGCCGCCCGATGTGGCAGATGTGTCTCCATCTGATGGCGCCCATGGAGTCCTTACAGATCGATATGTCTCTGTTCGCTTCACAGAACCGGTGATGCTGTCCGGCGGCGATACAATGTTGATTCTTATTGATCAGGATTCTGTCCTAATCAGTTGCGGCTATGAACAGCTTGATCCTTTCACTCTTCAATTTCTTCCTGATGATCAACTGAGACAGGCGACACCATACACGGCATATCTCGACTTGTCGTTGATTTCCGACAGATTCGGGAATTCCCATGCTGATTCTGTCTATTCATTTCGAGTCCATGCTCCGAACAAAGATTCGCTCGGGACTTTTTCGGGAAGAGTCGTTTCGTCAAGTATGTTCGAACAAACCCCGCCGATAATCCAGTTCAGGCAGCTTCCGCGCGGCA
>JAJRZO010000370.1 GCA_024275215.1 Candidatus Zixiibacteriota bacterium
CCTGCCGTCCGCATCGAGCTTAATTGGTGGAGTGGGCGGTATGATTCCGGGAATTGCCGGGTCAAGCAGTATCGAGATGGGATGATCATCGGACAGATCATAACTAAGGTTAAATGGTCCGGAAGGGATTGTACCGTCTGCATTTACCCCCTGCAATGTGATTCTTTCCCCGACAATATCGCCAACAGCCACAGACCCGTCGTGACATGAGAGACACAGGCGGGATGTTCCTCCGGGTGTCTCAGGAGTTCCTTCCAGAGTCGATGAAGAATATGTTACGAATGGTCCGTCAGGCGTCACATGTGACCAGAGAGGCTGGGCTATCAAGGAATTGTGCGGCAAATGACAAAACACACAAATTTCCTGTTCTACCGTTGCCTTAATGTTACCCGAACCTGTAACTGAGAGGTTGTGAGGTGTTGCTATGATTTTGCTTTCCTGTGCTGAGATACCGCCTGGTACGGCACAAAGAGCAACACACAACAGAAGAGTAAATTGGACAATGATACTAAAATTTGTTTTCATGACAACTTTCACACAATTTACGTGTTGACATCGGAGTCAGAGCCTTGTACTCAGAGGAATGATAAACATGACAGCTTGAAGTACAAGTCATATCTTCTCCCGTATTTGGATCTATAACGCCTCGCCCGACTGGATGTGACTTCTTTTTCTGGAAACCATCGTGGCATGGCTGTGAGCAAAGCGATACCGGGTTAGCGATGAAAAGCCTTGTATACTTCGCGAAGTGCGGGTCATGGCACGTTCCACATTCCTCTGCTTCATGACTATATCGACTATTTGTATTGAAAATGCCCTCGTGGCATTTGAAACACAAATCGCTTTTGTTCTCACGGAGAAGATTGTTGTCGTCATCCGGGTGCATTTTGTGACACTCCGTACATCCCGGTTCAAATAATGGAGCATGAATGGCGTACTCTTCCGGGTGCTCAGGTATGAATTCGCTGTGGCAATCAAGACACTGTTGCGTAATGGAGCTTCTGCTGATCAGCCGTGTCTCATTGTGACAATTCGAACATACGGATTCGGGGATATTGCCGTGAGGCAATTTGTCACTATCGAGAGCATAGGGAAAGCCCAGTGTTACTACGATGCTACCCATAATTGCTAATGCAGCCAGTGCAAAAAGACGCTTCTTGATCGTATTCCTCACTTGAGTTTGATGTCAAAGCTCCTGCGAATCCTCAGGTAAACTTCGTTATTGACAGATTTACTCTCATGGGAGAAGCGACGGACTTTCCAATTGAAGAACAGAGTTATATTCCTGTATTCATACTCAAGAATCATATCTCCCACCCATTCCACAGTTTGTTCATGCATCTCCTTGTTATATGTCACATCCCAGCTTCCCTTGAATTGTCCGTTGGGATTAAACCTGATTCTTGAAAAAGCTGAAATCAACCTTTGAGCTCTTTCATTTTCGTAGCGACGGTAATTCAACCCCAAGATCGAGGACCACGCTCTGCTTAGCAACAGGTTTCCTCTGATCTCCACAAAATAAGTTTTCTTTCGATTTTCAAGCTCTCCTGTCTGAGACTTAAGATCCGAATACTCGAATCGGGAGCGAATACCCAGTCTGCGTGAAAAACGTCCTCTCATGCTGGTCAGAAAATTGTGCATTGTCGATGATGTACCACCCGAATAATCAGCTTCGACAAGAGACAATGAGTAAAATCCTGAGAAATCAATCCTGCTTGCGAGAGGACGACCGAATCCGAATGTAAGATCGTGTGTCAATGATCTGCCCTGAGCTGAGTCGGATCTCTCATGGTATCCGTAACCAAGAGAGTAACTATTGCTAATTTTATTGTCTCCAATCGTTAGCGCGGAATAATATCCCGGCCTGAACGTAATATCGGAAGTTCTCGATACAAGTGTATCGGTATGAGTTGCTGATCGTCGACCTGAAATCTCATTTTTGAGTTGGATTACTTTACTGATCCATCCCTGTGACAATAGCGACATGATTTGTTTGCGTGTCACCCGGCCTGAATCATTCTCTTCGGCGAAATCGAACGAGAAATTGGATCTGACTTTATCATTCGGCGTATAGCGCGCCCTGGTATTTGCTGTGAGTGTTTCCAGGCGGTTGAACCTGTAATAATCGATTATCCCATTAAGGAGAAATGGCTTACCTATGGCTGCCTGTCCATCCATCCGCAGTGATCTGATCGAGTTGTGAGCTACACGAATACGATCATTCCCATTTTCAAAACGATAGGAGGCATTCAGTCTCGACTGCGATTTCCAGGCCTGTACAGCCTTAACTTCAAGAAAGTCACGAACCATGTCTTTGGGAGTCGCAATGGAATTTGAACTTATCGTGGTATGATTGCCGGTAACTGTCAACTTGGGAATGAAAGAATAGCTCAGGGAGAGACTTGCGCCATTGACCCTGAAGTCGGTGTAAGAGTCGTGCTCTTTACCCGACGAACCGGAACTTCTGTTGTAGGATGAGAAAAACGTAAGAGGATGGCGACCGAACGGCAAAATCGTTGAACTGAAGGTGTATGGAACAGTATTTACGCTTGATGACCTGACTTTTTTCCCCTGGGATGAAAACCACGTGTCGTTGTTAATGAAATTTGATCCGATTGTGAACATCAAAATGCGGTTGTCGAGAAAATACCCCTTGAGATTTACCATCATCCTTTCTGTCAAGACTGTTGAGGATGTGCGAATATTTCCGACGTTGTTGTCAGAGTATCGATAACTGGGTTCGATATAGCCATTCAGTGTAAAACTCTGCTGGCCTCTTCTCAGCAGACTGCGCTGAGCCACAGCGGCATCAGTCAGTAGCAAGAGTATTAACAAGCTAATTTTTAGAACAGACGAAAGCGACACCCAAAACCCTTGGACAGCGTATTAATACAAAAGACCGAACAATAATTTATTCGGTCTTTTTAACCACAAATCAATCTAATCTGTTCATTTATCGTGGCACGACAAACACAAATAGCTTTGATTGACTGTAGCTCTCAAAAAAGGCTTTGTTCCTGCGGCATCGCTGCCATGATCGTGGACATCGTGGCATGTGGAGCACTCCATTATTGAACCGGTATTGTCAGGAGCGCCATAGAACACGAGTCCCTGAGACTTGGGCAAAGCGATACCGTGTAGTTCACCATCCGTTGATTGTGCCGTATTATAGTCGAATGAAATCGGGTGATCATTGCTGAGATTAACAACCCCGGTATTTCCGCCCGGGTAGTCTTCTCCAATGTTGGCACCCCATCCATCGGAATATGGCGAGCCTGGATAGTAAACTTGTCCAAGACGATCGAATCCACCCTGCATAGTCGGGTTGGATGGATCGGGATTGACCAGAGCATTCAGAGCAGTCACACCATCGTGGCAGCCAAGACAGAACTTCGACAGGTTGTTGGGCGCGGACTGACCATCAAATGGTATATGGTCAAGGTCCAGTCCTGTATACGGCTGGAAAGTTCCGTTTGACATCTCATGGTTCCAGAGTGGCACTGCCGGTGAGGCATTGTGTGGGGTGTGGCAGAATATGCACACCTGATCTTCATCTGAGGATGCCCATTTGCCTGAGCCTCCCATGCCATTTGAAAGGTCATGGGGAGAACCTACGACCGAACCTGCCAGCAGAGATGTATACCATCCCGCCAGAAGCAACAGTGCCATAACTACTATTTTGATCATGCTCG
>JAJRZO010000371.1 GCA_024275215.1 Candidatus Zixiibacteriota bacterium
AGTACACTTGTTATATTTCCTTCGATGATGAAGTTGAGCGGGACAAGAGTCGAAGTGAAATGGAACTGCTTTGCCACTCCCTGAGAACACCTGACACAAGATGGCAGGCCATTCCGCAGTTCTGCTCGTGGCAAATTAACTTCTCCGTTCGATTTCTTCTATAAGATGTTTGAAAATGAAATGATGAAATGGCAGGAAAAAATACCAGTACAGTTCCCCAAACAGTGAGTGAGTATCATAGTATGCTACAACTGACAGTTTGTAACCCGTATCCTGTTTGGTGATATTGAACTCAAGCCATGCCCGGCCCGGCAGTTTCATCTCGGAACGGAGAAGAAGCCGTTCATTTAATCTGAGATCCTCAATCCGCCAGAAATCCAGGACATCGTTAATCTGCAGGCGAGATGTGCTTTTTCTGCCTCGAGAAGTCCCTACACCCATCAGGATTCTGTCTACCGCCCCCCTGAGTCGCCACATCCAGTTACCATGGAACCATCCCTCTTTGCCTCCGATTCTGCAAATCGACCAAAACAGCTTTGAATCACTCTTGTTAGTTTGCAGCGAGTATTCCGTCCTGAATCTGGTCTTGTTGTCCAGTTCCTGGAGTTTAAGAGCAAGTTCATGAGCCGGCGGATACGCATCAGACCAGCGAGTGTAAACCCTGTCCTGTTCCTCACGTGTCATCGCCCTGATAATCGATTCCCTGTAAGGAATTGGCTGGAATGGCAGGATTTCTCTGATTGATTGATCCTGGCAAATCACTTCGTTTTTCAATCCCTCTATCAGACACCTGACAATTGTATTTGGCACAGGTGTAAGCAGGCTGACAGCATAAGAATAGAAAGCCATTATGGATAGCGGGATCGATTGTAATAGTATTTTCCTGTTCAAAATGTTGGCAAAAACTCTCAGCATTTCTTCATAAGTCAGGACATCCGGTCCGCCGATGTCGAAGGATCGGCCAATCGTTTCAGGCGTTTCCAATGCACCTACGAGATACTTGATTACATCCCGGATGGAAATCGGCTGGCATCTGTTTTTTGCCCAGTAGGGAACGAAAATGATAGGAAGTTTCCTGACGAGATTATGCATGATTTCATAAGAGGCGCTTCCTGAACCGATGATGATAGCAGCTCTGAGAATAGTTACGGGAACTTTGCCTTTCGCAAGCTCCTCAGCAACTTCCATCCTGTTTCGCAGATGAGAGGATAGCGGATACCTTATGTCACCGAGACCACCAAGGTAGATAATTCTCCTCACACCTTTTTCTTCGGCAATACGTCTGAAATTCCTTGCCGCTCGAATGTCGGCGCTCTCGAATTCGCCCGGACCAAGGTACAGTGAATGTATCAGATAGTAAGCAGTGTCAACATCATCCAAAGCAGATTCCAATTGAGAATGGTCAAGAATGTCTGCAGCAACAACTTCTGACAGTGGATGAAGTCTCTTCAGAGCAGATGTATCTCCTCGAACCACCACCCTGACTTGATAACCCCTCGCAAGCAGTTCAGGAACGAGTCGTCCTCCGATATATCCTGAACCACCGGTGACAAGTACTCTGCCTGTGTCGGGCTTAGGTTCTGAAGACAAATCATAACAGAAAAGTTCAGGTTGTTCAGTCATTCAGATTAGTACCCCTCTTGCCGAATGCCAACCCGGCAGCAGTTATTACAGGCTGGTGGTTCCAATGGATCAGGATTGGCATCAAGTAGTGTTATGTACCATTGTTGACGCTGTCTTTCCCAATGCCATATTTCTTCATTCTGTATCTCAAGACATCTCTCGAAACTCCGAGAATCTGGGCAGCTTTGCTTTGATTGCCGCCGGACATTGCAAGAGCGCGTTTTATCATCTTGGCTTCCACTTCATCAAGAGAAAGGTTGTCGTCCAATGTTCTGTCCGGTTTTTCATATCCTGCGGTTTGTGTTTCGGTCATCGGCTTAAGGATAAGGTGCTCCGGTCTGATTTCATTTTCTGATTCGAGTAATACAGCTCGCTCAACAGCGTTGCGCAGTTCTCGAATATTCCCCGGCCAATGATAATCAAGCATCAATGTCTTGGCGTCGTCGCTGATGGCTTTGAAGTCCTTATTGAACTGTCGATTGAACTCCTGCATGAAAAACTCTGCGAGCAGGATAACATCGTTCCCTCTTTCACGTAATGGCGGAAGTTGAACAGGTACGACATTCAGGCGAAAAAACAGGTCACGCCGAAAACGCTTTTGTTCTACAGCAATTTCCAGATCTATGTTTGTAGCTGCGATTATCCGAACATCAATATCATAATCGATTACTCCCCCAACTCGCTTGAATCGCCTCTCATCAATAGCACGCAGGAGCTTGGATTGCATAACCAGTGGCAGGTCTCCTATTTCATCCACCAGCACCGTACCTGTATTTGCCAGCTCAAACAGACCTTTCTTAATTGAACGTGCGTCAGTAAATGCGCCTTTCTCGTGTCCGAACAGCTCGGACTCGATCAGGTTCTCAGGCATTGTTGAACATTCTATTGTTACAAAAGGACGTTCCGCACGGTCGGATCTGTTATGAATCTCTCTTGCGATGATATTCTTGCCGGTTCCGCTTTCTCCGGACAACAGGACAGTCGCTGAAGGAGAGGTAGCAACCTTGTTGACAAGCTCCAGCACTCTGCGAAAAGCTCTCGATTCGCCGATTATGCGGTTCTTGATTATATCAGCTTTCTTATGTGCTTTGAAATAATCCAGATTCTTCTTCATATCCGCTTTTTCAAGAGCCTTCTCGATCACTAAACGCATTTCATCGAGATTGAACGGTTTGGAAACATAATCATAGGCACCCAGCTTCATAGCTTGTACGGCTGTCTCGACAGTCCCTTCGGCAGTGATCATAATGACTGCGGTATCCGGCGTAATTGCGTTGACTCGTCTGAGAACATCTATGCCGCTGCCATCAGGCAGCTTGATGTCCAGCAAAATCAGATCATAAGCGTGTTCGCTTAACGCTTCACAAGCATCTTTGACATTTTCGGCGGTTCCCACATCATATCCCCAGGAGGTCAGTTTGTTTCCCAGAGACCACCGAATCAGTTTTTCATCGTCAACTACCAGGACTGTTTTTCTCATCGTGATTCCTTGTCTTGGAGTTGCTCAAAGGTCGTATCGAGTGGAAGGCGAATTATGAACGTGGCACCTCTGCCCGTTTCTGATTCAACTTCAATTGTACCACAGTGGCGTTCGATATTCTTTTTGCAAATTGACAGCCCCAATCCTGAACCTTTGTGTTTTGTCGTGTAGAATGGTCTGAATACCTGTTCGACAATCTCGGCCGGCATACCAGGTCCGTCGTCGGATATCCTGACTTCAGCGATTTTTTCATCCTTCCTATGAACCGAAATGACAGAAATTGCTCCGTCCGATCTTAACGCCTGAAGGGCATTCATCAGGATATTGACAATTACCTGATCCATCAGCGCGGAATCCATCAAGCCGGATGGAATGCTCTGATCGAGTCGCATTTCCAACAATGTTCTTTGTTGTTCGGCAATTGGCTTTACGAAAGAAACGCATCTCTTGATACTGTCGTTCAGGTTACCCGATTTGAATTCCGGAGGACGTGGACAGGCGTATGAAAGCAGGTCTTTGACAGCCCTGTCGATACGCCCTATCTGGGTTGCCATTTCTACGAGAATGTCTTTGTCGATAATACCCTTTGATTCACCATCAAGCATGACTTGTATAATCGAAGAAATCCCTGCGAGAGGGTTTTTTATTTCGTGCGCTATACCGGAGGCCAGCTCCCCTACCGTAGCGAGCCTTTCTGCTTTCTCCATGTCCTTTTCATGCAGTTTTTTCAGTTCCTGCTGGGCTTTGTTGAGCTTTGATGTCAGGTCGTTGAAATTCTTACTCAGGCGGCTGATTTCATCGGAACCGAAGACTGTTGCCCGACTTTCGAGGTCTCCGGCTTTGGCATCCTCAATCGCAGTCATCAAACTGGCAAGCGGTCTTCGTACAAGCAGATGTTGAAGGAGCCATATACTCGTTGACAGCAAAATAACAAATAATATACCGGCTCCCAGCATCAGGCCGTAGAAACCCGGTGTATCCCCCTCGGCTGATTCAAAACGGAAATCTGTCTCAAGATAGCCAAGCACCTTTGCTTCCGGTGAATGACATCTATAACACTTAGTGGAATTCCCGATTCTCTTGACAATCGACAGAAGATTTCCCTTCCTGCGAGCTAAACGTGATTCTGATCTGAACATCGAGTCGATTCCAATCAGGTTGGAATCTATCTGGCCCTCCAATCCCGAAGCTGAAATAACTACTTTTCCAAACCTGTCGATGAGTTTGATATCTGAGATATCGGAGCTGAGAGCCTGTCGAGTAAGAATTGCCCTCACGCTGTCCATGCCGCCCAAAGCTATCTGAGCAGAGAATGACTCCACAACCAGATCGGTATGATCCGAGAAGATTCGAATATGAAAATCCTCCAACTGTTTCTGACGCTCCTGTAGATAGAAATAACCAGCAACAATCAGAATCAGGCTGCCGACCAGGGTACTGGAAATGATCAGTTTTCCATGCAAACTTCTTATCATATCGTTACAGTATTCTTTATGGAGAGCATTCCATCATTTCCGATCATTAAGATACACTTGTTTCTTATTAATGCGAACAATCCTTATACTATTTTGCATGGCATTCACTGCATATAGAGAAACTGCTCTTACTCCTGTAGAACATGAATTGGCTCACATCTGAACTATGCGGGTTATGACAACTTGTACATGACAGCTCACGACCGGGTCTCAGGGGATCCGGAACGCCTGAAACCGGGTGTCGATTTACAGGATGGTTGACATATCCGCTTTTTGGATGACAGTCGGAACAAACGCTGTTAATCTTATTGCGCAACATGAATTGGTAATCAGATGAATGCTCATCGTTACAAACCAGGCAATCGCCGGTGCTGACCGGACCGTGGATGAATTTCCGATGGAAAAGCGATTTTTCCTCTACATGACAGAGAAAACAGAGTGTATCACCCTGTGCGACCAGTTTGAAACCGGCGCTCCCCTGTCGGTGGCATGTCAGGCAATGAAATGCCGCGTTCGGCCCATGTACGAATTTCCTTTGTGTCAAGCGTTTGTGACACGGATAGCATGGTGACTGGGTCGGGGTATCCGGCAAAGTTTCTGATGGAATTATATTCATGTCATGGCAGGTTGCACAGGATGCCGGTAAATTGCCATCATGAAATATGTGTGGTTCAAACCCGACGGGTACTTCTGCCAGTTTTCTGTGGGCGGGATTGTAGAGGATGCTCAACTTTAATTGTTCACTCTCATGATCCATGTAGTTAACTTCGAACGAGATGTTATTGACTCCTCGTTCGAGAGGAATTGTTACATGGATTATATCTTTCACTGCAGGAGCCAGATTTACATCCGGTTGAGTGCGTTTACCGTCCTGTGTTGAGTTGGTAACCTGAACTGTTTCTAAATCTTCACTGCTACCTCGGATCACAACAACCGCAGGTGAATGTATGAACATACTGCTGTCCGGTGGATAGAGTATCGTACCGGCGTTTGCCACCTGAGACAGGATCAGAGCCATGCCGGCACTGTAGATAATACAGATTGTTATCCTGGCTAATGTCATCGTGTCAAGAGTTCGTAGGCTTTGATAAACTGCTCGGAAGCCTCAGCAGGCTTGTTTGCCTTCGAGAGTGCAATGCCTTTGAGATAATACACCTGCGGGTTAAAACGATCATATTACTCGCAATTCTCAAGAAGTTCGAGGGCGTCAGTCAACTGACCTTCGCTTATCATAATTTGCGCATTCAGGAGGCGGGCGGGAGTGAAAAGTGAATCAATGGCAAGAGTTGACATTATTACAACCTTTGCCTGACTGGTATCGCCGGAAAGCCACAGGGATGTGGCAAGTGCGGAAAGCGCACCAACGTTCAAACTGTCAAGCGCAATTGCATTCCTTAAATATACCATGGCGGAGTCATACTCGCCGTCCTCAGACCAGATCGTGCCTATCAAGCTGAGTGGGCTGGAAAAGAGAGTATCAAGAGATGTACTCTTGTGCAAATTGCTCAGAGCCATCTGTGTCAATCCGTTTTGGTATAATCTGAGGCCAAGATTGTAGTATCGCAATGCTCTCTTGTCAGGTTTATATCTATCTATCATTAAATGTTCTGCGCTTTCGATTTCTTTGAAACCCATCAGCACGAGCAGCGAGTCGAACAACCTGTCTTTACTTGTCAGGCTGTATCCGGCAGGCGCATAACGAATGACGCCTGATGAATCGATAAGGGCTGATGACGGTACCGCTATCACCCCGAAAGTATAGAAGATTTCAAGATTACTATCTATTACCAGTGGGAAAGGATAGTTGTGTCCGGCAAAGAATTTACTGATTGAATCAGCCTTTTCGTCACTGACGCCTTCACCCTCCACATTTATTGCGATGACTTCAAGCCCACTATCGCGATAAGTTTCATAAAATTTGGAAAGGTCATCAAGCTGTTGAATCGATCGCTCACTCCAGGTAGCCCAGAATGCGATAACAAGAACTTTGCGTGATTCAGATTTTGCGAGGTTTTTTTCTATATTATCGATTTTAGGGTAATTCATACCCGCTGTCAAATACTTAAACGCGCCGACGGCCGGTGAACTCAGCAGAATCGCCGAGATGATCCACAGGAGTATCCACTGTCCATAATTTCTCATGGTACCATTTTTCGCTTTTTCAATAACACTTCCACAGCTTTCCGGTAACTGGCTGCCGCGGAATCCGGAAATCCTTTGCTGTCATAATACTCACCCAACAGGAACAGCACATGGTGACTTTTTCTGCCGAGTGACATCATGAAATCTATGGATTTTCGGACAGATTCATATCGTTGTTCTTTCAAATCGATTTGAGCTAATAGTAATCGGGCAGAGCTTGACATCGGCGCGATGTCCAGTTCATTTTTCAGAACTGTTTCCGCCGAATTCGTGTCGCCCGACATTAGCAGGAGTTCTCCCTTAAGTACCGACAACTGGCTCCTCTTCTGTCCGGTCTGGAGCAGGGAGTCGACAAGATGGATCGCGGGAAGGATACTGTCAGCCTGACGCAGATTATCAATCTTCTCTAAAGCCACTCTCAGAGAAGTTCGTGCCATCACATCACTTGAGTCCTGTCCGGGGATGTTTGCGGCCGACAAAGCCGCTACATTCAGAACAAGTAATACTATCAGGCACCTGACGCTTAACACTATTTGATTCTCCGTGAATACGTTTGAGGCTTGTGACAACCTACAACACATGTACCACCATCATCGGTTTTTGTATAGGTTATGGGATAGCTCCAGTTTTTACCGAACGGTACGGATGTACGAATATGCTTCGCCTGATTAGATGCATGGACATCATGACAAGCTTTGCAACTACGTCCCTTATATGGTTTGTTGACATGCTTGTAGTGCAAGTTGATGTCACCATTGCGGAAGTCGGTAAGAGTTGTAGTAACTGAGTCGAGTGCAATATCTTTATTGTGGCAGTTGAAACATAAGGCATATTTCTCGGTGCTGTAAGAATTGTAGAATTCCTTCGGAAAGTACTGCCTCAGTATCATGGGCTGATCAGAGCCATGGCCATCATGACACGCAATGCAGTCGCCTTCTTTAACAGGGCCATGACGATAGGCCGATTTGGCAATATACTCATCCATGGCGGTGTGACACTTCAAGCACATTCTTTCCTGCGGTCTGGCGAACAACATCGGATACTCAGAACCGTGAACCTGATGACATTTTCCGCATTGTCCCGCGGATACCGGAGGATGAGGCACTGGCGAGTCCATCTTTAACTCTACATCGTCGTGGCACTGAAAACAGACCTGTGGTTGCTTTGAGGTCATCATGTACTCAGCCGGTCCGGAATGCGGGTTGTGACAATTCGTGCAGGACTCCTTAACCGGCGGATGCGGATGGGAACTGTTGGCTTCGGCTTCCTTTTCTTCATGACACTGAAAACAAATTCGATCACGACTGGTTGTCAACTGGAAACTATTGTTGGAACCATGAGGGTCGTGGCATGCGTTGCACGCTCCGACCGCAACCGGACCATGCTGCACGGAATCAGTAAAGTCTTCAGTGTCATGACACTTGAAACAAAGGTTTGACCCTTCTCCGAGTAACTGATACTGAAAATCACTTTGATGAGGGCTGTGACAGCCTGTGCAATCGCCTGATTCGACAGGTGTATGCAAGTGCTTGAAATTCATCACATCACGCTTGTCTTCGTGACATGAGAAGCAAAGCTCTGAGCCTTCCGACGTAAATGCGAACTTGTGATTGCCGCCATCTACTTCACGGTGACAAACCGAACAAACGCCCGCTCCAACAGGACCGTGAACCCATTTTTTTGAAGCCATTGAATCATGACACCCACTTTTAGTACAGCCTTCCCCCTGTCCAATTGCGGTATTGCATAATAGAATGATCATGAGGATCACCCAGACTGCATACGATGCAACTGTATTGAAAGTTCTGACTGACAAACCATTACTCCTTCCCGTGTACATTATTCTTGCTCCTCAAATCTGAAGTAGTTGATATCTGCGACTGACTGGGAAACCATTCGTTTCAGGTTTTCCAGGTTTTCAGAACTTAGTTCAGACGAAATTTCCTGAGAACGGACAAGTGCATCAATTTCTGCAAGGTCAGACTGCACTGTTTTTATTCTCTTTCCGAGTGACTTCATAGTGTCATCTATATCGGCGGCCAGTTCTTTCAGTAGATCTTTTTTTCTGACACGAATCTTGCGGGGAAATTCTCCCTGTTTAATCCTTCTGAGGTCATTTTGAATGCGATAAACAGGCCCGGCCACTTTATGTGATGGAAATATGGCAAACACAATCGTCAGAGCTATTGCCGCGAGATTTACACCAATAAGCCAGGGCAAAAAAGCATCCCTCGTGTTTTCAAGTGTCTGATGAGCCTTGTAATACTCATTTTCGAGTTGTTTATCAGCAAGGAAAAAGAAAACGCTGGCTGAGAGGAGCAGCATTATCACAAACAGGCCAATTATTCGGCGAATGAGTTGTGGCTGAATGCTTCCTTTAAGATAGTAACGTCTTCTGAATATGTGGGGACGTTGCTCCATAAGTCTATTCCTCCTCTGGATGAACAACCCTGAATCCATCAGACGTTTCTATCACCCTGTATCCGAAACTATCGATGAGATCAATCAGGTCGCACCCGATTACAACAGCGAGATAATTGCTATCCTGATTTGAAGTGTCTTCGACAAGTTGAATATCAGCTTCGTCAATCCAATTTGCAAGCCGTTTTGCAGCTGATTCCGAGTCTGATCCATAATGAATAACAGTATTCTGTTCACCAAAGTGATCCCAATTGGCGATCCGGTGAACGACATAGCCGAGACTCATCAGCTTTTCGCGCAGACGTCTTGCAAGGTGATCTCGTCCGCAAGCATTGTATATGACTCTTACGGAAGTATGCCCGACGCCTGATGTATCAGAGGAAGCGGATAATTGCTCCTCCGTTGTCGAGGGAATTGTCATCAGTCTCGTCGGTTTCGTCCCGGATACTGATGAATCGGCCGCAATTTCCACTTCTGATGAGTCCTTCTTCAGTGATTTGAGTGCGTCATCGAGGTTAACCAGTGATGAGAACTCAGTCAGTGTTGGAGCGCGGTATTCTCTTCTTCTTCTTTCACGTGGTTTGGCAATACTTCTTACTGTCAGGCCGAAACCTGCAACATATCTGTCTCCGGTGGGATCCGGACGGAATTGAAACATTCCTTGAAGTCCGAAGCCCCTCCAAATCCACAGGCGCGCTCCGAAAGTGTAACGTGATATGAGTTTATCGGAGCTCTCCCCGGGTTCAGTTCGTCCTGCCGATTCAACGAACACGCTGTAGATGCTATCGGTTGATAATTCAATACCAGCTCCAAACATGGGGTCGGATTTCCATGATGCAGTCCAGCCTGAGAGAAACAGGAGACCTGTATTGAGGTGTAACATTAAAGGGCCGACAGTTTTTGAAAAGAGAAGTCGGATGCCATAGTCCACACGAGCGGGTTCCGCTTCGGTCCGATCCAGTTTTTTCCAAAATGTAATGCCTGTGGCTATTGCCGGCATAATTCTCCGCTCTGTATTGAATCTTGACTTGATAGTTAATGCCGCTGTGCGGCGCAGACCCGATACGGGCTTAGCTAAATTCATCGCATCGGAGATATATCCCCCCACTTCGATATAAGGACTCATACCCATGAGCAGGGAGATGGACATCAATTGTTCTCGGTAATCGTTGTCGTGAAACTGACGCCCGATTATGTTCAGGCCTAATGATCCGGCTGTGACACTCTGTGCACTGGTAACTTCATAAAGACCACTTGCACCGTCCAGTCCCTGGGCCTGACAGACCTGCGAAGAGTGCAACCCTGCTACAATTATGATAACAGATGCTATTTTACAGCGCAACTTCATTTCGTATTACATACCCATGTATCTCTTTGGATTATGATCCTTGCCGTGACACGTTAAATAACATCTCCCTCTGAATGTACCATCATCAATGAATTCGAGACGACCTGACGAAGAGGGTGTTACGACTGAAGGATCGAAATCAATCAGATGCGTATTGGTAGTGCTGCCGTGAGCGCTGTGACAAACCCAACACGGAGTATCTTCATTATCGATATGTTTCCTGTGTTTCCTGAAACTGTTGTTGCCCAGAATGGAGTTTCTGTCGTGGCAACTGTAACACAATTCGTATTCAAAGTAGCCTTCCGGGGTGTAATCCTGCTGGGTATAGTTTTTCTTTAAGATATGTCGGTAGTCTGATCCATGTGGCCCTGATAGCCCGTCAACATCACTTGAACCATGACAATCGGTGCATGCGATAATCGAACTGACATCGTACGGATAGAGAAGACTTGGCACATTAAGGTTCTGACCTGCGGATTCGACAGGGTGAAAAGACGGATTTGAAGACTGAAACACATCTACAAGATTCTGAGCTCCGACAGGCTTGTTCTGCGAGTCTCCATGGCATTTGAAACAAATCTCATACTCATGAGCAACCTGGTCAACACGATTACCCTGGCTGTCTATTCCCCAGACGCCGACAAGCGGCGTGGATTCTGAAACAGTGTGTGGGTTATGGCAATCCACGCACTCCGAGTGCCTGACAGCGGTTGGGGAAATCTCCGGAAGCCAGGGCGGAGTCTGACGAACCTCATACGGTGTTTCGATAGGATCATGAATGCCTGAAACCAGAGTGACAGGATGCTGATATGGTTTTGAATCGAATATCGATTTGATGTCGGAAGCGATACCACCCTGATGACACGAGAAACAAAGGTTTTCTTCAGTGTTCTTGAGGAGTCGCTCCGGAGAATTAGCCGTATGCTCATCATGGCAGGAAAGACATCCATCGGACGAAGCAGTTACCTGTTCATGTGTGGAACCCGGCCAGTTATCTATCTGGTGACAGCTCGTACACATTGTCAGCAAATTGTCCATTACAAGAAAATTGCCGTACTGGTTGTTA
>JAJRZO010000372.1 GCA_024275215.1 Candidatus Zixiibacteriota bacterium
ATTGCGGTAATTCAAATTAAAGCGGACAATTTAACGGCGCTCGCGTTAGCGGATTCAGAGAAATTGCGAGTAGGAGATTTTGTGGTGGCCATTGGCAATCCCTTCGGGCTTGGACAAACAGTGACGTCAGGCATTGTCAGTGCTCTTGGTCGCAGTGGTCTGGGCATTGAAGGTTATGAAGATTTTATTCAGACTGACGCCTCGATAAATCCGGGTAACTCTGGTGGTCCGCTGTTGAATCTCAGGGGGGAAGTGATCGGCGTCAATTCGGCGATAGCATCGCCGAGCGGCGGATCAGTGGGAATTGGATTTGCCGTTCCATCAGACCTCGCAAAACAGATAACTTCTGAGATTGTATCTCAGGGTAAAGTGACAAGAGGATATCTCGGAGTCGTGCCGCGAGATGTGCTTCCCGATGAAGCAGAGATGGTCGGGCTGGATCAGCGGAGAGGGGTTTATATTGCCGAAGTCAGTGGAGGCTCGCCTGCTGAGAAAGCCGGTGTGTTGCCGGATGATGTCATTGTTACTTTTAATGGTGAAGAAATAAAGGGCGAACATGATGTCAGGATGAAAGTCGCCTCCGAACAGGAGGGCGATCGGGTCAGGCTCGGATTGATCAGGAGAGGAAAACGGCTTGATGTGGATGTGACTCTTGGAGATCGTGAATCTGCCCTGACGGCATCTGTGTCGCCCGGCAGTATTCCTGATGATGGAGCGAGTGTTTCGGGAGAGTGGCTCGGAATCAAAGTCGCTAACAGTACGCCGGAACTTGCGTATCGTTATGGTGTTTACTTCCACGAAGGTGCGATAGTGATCGATGTGGAGCCGGGTTCACCGGCTGATATCAAAGGAATTGTGCCCGGCACTATCATAGTGGAAATTAACTACGTATCAATATCAGGTAAGGATGATTTCGATGCTGTCGCTGCCGGCTTGAAAAACCGAAAGAAAGCGATAGCATTCCATATTTTCGATACAAACGGTCGTATAGGATACGTGGCTATTAAACCAGATTAACTCAGTAGTTCACTTTTTCTTATGTTAACCTCAAACCGGGAGGGTGGCTAAGTAATTGCCAAGGCAGTCAAGGAAATATCGAGACGAAGATAGATCATTGGATCTCTATCTTCGTGAAATTGGTGAGACTCCGTTGTTAAAGCAACACGAGGAGGTGAGCCTGGCTCGCCGTATCCACGAGGGCGATGAGGAAGCGCTTGAGCAGTTGACCAAGGCTAATCTCAGATTCGTGGTTTCGGTTGCCAAGCAGTATCAGAACCAGGGTTTGTCGCTGGCAGATTTGATCAATGAAGGTAACATTGGACTTATCAAGGCCGGTAAGCGATTCGATGAGACCCGTGGGTTCAAATTCATTTCGTACGCGGTCTGGTGGATCAGACAGGCGATACTCCAGGCTTTGGCTGAGCAGTCGAGAATCGTTCGGCTTCCGTTGAATCGTGTCGGAACTCTGCACAAAATAGGAAAGGCTTCCAGTTCACTGGAGCAGATATATGGCAGAGCGCCATCATCCGACGAGATCGCGGAAAAGCTGGAACTCTCGGCGTCAGAGGTGTCGGATACCCTGAAAATTTCCAACACCCATTTGTCGCTTGATGCACCGTTCTCGTCATCGGAAGACAACAGTCTCATTGATGTACTCGAAGATGAATTCCAGCCTGCCCCTGACGAGGCGCTTCTCCAGCATTCGCTCAGATTTGAGATCGAAAAAGCTCTGGAGACGCTCACGCCTCGGGAAGCGGAGGTGATCAATCTGTATTTTGGCCTTTCACACGCAAAGGCATTAACACTTGAAGAGATTGGCGCCCGTTTTTCATTGACTCGCGAAAGAGTCAGGCAGATAAAGGAAAAGGCTATCAGAAGACTCAGGCACGCATCGAGGTCGCGTTCCCTCAGAGCATATCTGAGTTAACGATAGTTGCTACTACATGAAAGAAGGGAAGGCTATATGCCTTCCCTTTTCTTATTGGATGAGAATGCTTTGTTCTGCTATGGTCTTACGCGTACATCGACTGATCCAAGCCCGACGTTGAGCGTAAGTTCGAGACGCCATTCGGCGCTGCTCCAGTTTTCTGTCTCATACACTCCTTTTTCGATACGCACAAAGTCCTTCTCAGGAATATCGATAGAAGAGAGAAAGCTGTCCTCGGCGTAGATTTTGATTCCGATATGGTCGGGGAGAGTAAGATCCATTGATCCAAGCCCCACTGATATTTCCGCCTCGGCGTTGAATTTGAACTCGCCTGAAAAATCGATGTCATAAGAACCGACTCCGCCTTCGAACTCGAATTCCCTGAAATTTGAGTTGCCGAGATCATCTATTCTGACAGAAGATGCGCCGGCATCAATCAGGATTTTCTCGAGTACACTCTTATTCGGCTCATTAAAGCCGATGCTGCAATCAGCCGCACCGATGTCGAGATCGAGCCTTTTTAGTTTTATGCCTCCGAAGTCAAAAGAACAATCGGCTGCTCCGATATCGGCTTTCAGATCGACAGGGACTTTGTCGGTGAATTTGAAATTCCAGATGCTCTCATGGTCTCCTGAATCTTTCCACTTGCGTTTTCTCGTGGAGATGTCGAAGAACATATCGCCAGTATGTTTCTTGTTTCTGTAATCGAAACTGAACTTGAATCGATCCTCATCATATTTCCCGTCAACAACAACTGCTATATTCGACTTACCCCTGCCAATTGTCAATTCACCCACGCCGAAATCTATTTCTGCGATAATTTTGCTCTCATCGGTCAGTTCGACCTCTTTATGTTCGACAGCAGTAGCTGCAAGACCGATTGAGGTGAATCCGATGGCAAGAATAAGTGCACTTAGCGACAGTAGAAACTTATTCATATCACATTTCCTTATGTTGCGTCAGGAGAAATCGCAGTTTCACCAGTTTCGGTTTGTAAATTTCCACCGTCGCTTTCCGGCGGGGCTACCGCACCGACAGTCTCTTTTGGACGGCGACCGAACCTTGAGAACCAGACTGCTCCTATTCCTGCAGTAAAGAATATCGACATCACTGCGATTCCGAATCCGAATGCGACTCCTGACAGAGAACCGACGCCGAGGGTGGAGAAGAATCCGGATATCAACAACAAAGTCATAATGAAAGTAATCCCAATGATTGTCGTCAGATAGATCGACTCCGACTTGAGACTATCCGTCATGCGACCGGCAAAATGGCCTGCGTATAAGGCTGTTCCTGCGAACGCGAGCATGAATCCTGCAACCAGTACGAATGGATAAATCAGGATGGCTATCGGCACTCCGATGATTGTTATGCAAAGCAGTATGAAAAACGGACCGATCGACAGGATTATGAGCAGTCCGACGAAGAAATTCTTCAGGAATCCATTCTCCAATTGCAACTGGATTCTCCTGACAGGTTTTTTGAACAAAAGTAATAGTATCAGTGATATGACGATCATATATCCGGTTGTGACAAACCATGTGAAGATTCCGGGAAGACCTACCCCTATCATACCCTCGAAATCCGGGAACATCCTTAGTAAATCTACTTGTTCGAATCCACCATCGAGTTCAGCTCCCGGTTCTTTTTCAATGCGTTTTCCTATAGCTTTGCCGGTAACTACAGCATCCGGACCAAGCGAAATTGTGCCGGTAGAGAACAAGTCGCCGTTGACGAATCCATCTACGGTAATATCGCCCTGAATCGCTACGATATCTCCGTCGAATTCCTCATCGAAGTCAATATACACATCTCCGAATTCTACTTTTGCCGCATTTCCTTTGCCAATCCCCTTGAGTTGCTTTCGGATATCATCAAAATTTTCATCACCGCTGTCGTCTCTGAATGATCGCGATGATCCATCGAACAGGAACTCCTCACCTGATTCATCAACCGCCCGAATGCCATCGCCATCAATTCTGATTTCTATAAATTTCTTTTCGAGGATGCCATGCTCGTCGAGGAAATCTTTATAGTTGCTTTGTACCTGCATATATTCATTGCGCAGGCGATCGGTTTCCTTTGTATATTTTCGGTAAAGTCGCTTGCCTTTGTTGGTCAGTTTTGCTGTTTCTCCGGTTTGTTTTTTTGATGTATTATCGAGTTCGTTGGAAGCCTTCTCAAGCTCGTCAATAGAGGAGATTGTATCGAATTCCAAGTCAGGAATATCCGGAGGTTCCGGGGGAGCCGCTCCCGCAAAGGGCGTTATCAGACAGGCAAGAACAAAGTATGTGAATAGACTCTTTATCAAAATATGATACCCTTAGAATTCGCTGACCGCAATATCACCGCTTGTGCTTGAAAGTTCGATGCGCGGACCACCGATGCCAACTTCACCTGCGAGCTTTCTTTCTGAAACCGATTTGATTCTTAGCGGCACTGTTGTGTCAACATCGCCGGATGTCGATTCGATCCGAAAACGGCCATTCGATCCAATCGGTATGGCAAAAAGAATGGTCCCCGATGTTGTTTGAACCGCATATCGGCTTCCACTGTTGAGTTGTGTATTTATGTTTACATCGCCGGAATGCGAGTTAATAAGAATCGAACCCTTCTCCTGAGATACTTCGATATCCCCGGATGTCGATGACAATTCGATGTTACCTGCCACATCGATCAGTTTTGTATCGCCGGAAGTTTTCCTGATCTCGATATTCCCAGTAATGCTGTAGATTTCTGTTTCTCCGGATGTTGATCTCATAGACACGTTGCCATTGGTGTTTTCGATGAGTACATCAGATGATGTGGATCTCAGATTGATCCGTCCTTCGATACCGGCCAGTTTGACGTCTCCCGATGTTGTGGAAACATTTACCTCTCCGATACAGTCGCTGATCTGCAAGTCGCCGGATGTGACAGAGATGTCGATTTTACCAGTCAAGCCTGTTATTGCTATTGAACCTGATGTTGTTGATATGGTCAGGCGTACATTAGTCGGTACTTTGATGAAGTAGTTGACGTAACCAAAATTATCTTTGCGCAGATCGAAAATCTTTTCCCAGAATGAATCACCTGAGTTCCATTTCGGGTAATTTGTTTCGATCTCGACATGTTTCCTGTCGGCATCCAGAGAGATTTCGAGTTCGCTATCGAGCTTTTCCGCCTCATTCCGGCTGCCGGCGTTGATCTTTTTTTCGGCATCAATGACAAGAGCGTCCGTGTCGGAATTTTCAATCGAGATCAGACCTGTGTTGTTCGTGATCTGAAGCTTGAAATTGTCGTTGACTTTCAGTTCGTTATAGGACCTGAAGGTATAGACATCCGCAAGGGCGACTGTTCCTGCGAGAAGAATTGCGGTTGCTGTCAGGATTATCATGGCCGTTTTCATGGCTTCCTCCTATCGAATCGACTTGAGCTTTTTCTTCAGAAGCTCGCGTGCCCTGAATATCCTGGCCTTAACAGTGCCGACCGGAGTACCCAAAATGTCCGCGATCTCCTCATAAGACATATCGTCCTTATGACGATAGATAATCACCTCCCTGTACTTGTTCGGGAGCGATTCGATAGCTTCGTCGATCGATCTGAGCTTTTGTTTGCGAACCAGGTCTCTCTCGGGATCCCAGGTTCTGTCCGGCAATTCGATCTCTACCTGACCGTCTTTTGTTTCGACAGGCCTGTCGAGCGACAGCGCCTCGATCCGTTTCTTGCGCACGAAATCTATCGCGCAATTTGCTGCGATTTTGTAGAGCCATGTCGAAAACTTGTACTCCGATCTGTAGGAGGCGAGTGCTTTGAAGGCCTTCATAAAGGTCTCCTGGACAAGGTCCTGCGCCTCCTCTTTGTTGTGGACTATCTTTGTGACTACATGAAAGATAGCCTTGCGATGCCTGACCAGCAGCAGCTCATACGCTTCCTGATTGCCTTTCAGCGCTCCTGCAATAAGCTGCTGATCAGGGACCTTGCTATTCAGTCCATCTGCCATGAGTATACGATGCCTGTACTGTGATGTTTCATAAGCTCAGGCGCTAAAATAGAATGCCTCTGTGCAAAAGACAAACAAAATATGTTTAATACGCTTGTCCCGAATGATTTATGCCTTGTGGACAGCGGGAAATTTCTGCACAACCCGGCAACCGGTCAACATAATAGAAATATCGTATTCCTCGTTCCTTCCCGCGGGATTTGGGATACGGTCTGCTCTTTCGAGCCAGCTTCAGAATGTCTGCGACCACGAGAACTCTTCGATTCCGGAATTTTCAGGGACTTGGAATTACGGTCGGTCAGGCGTAGAATCCGCCTATGCTGTATTGACAAAACCCTATTATTTTTCGGCGCTGTTTCAATTTGACATCCCCGATTCAATAGCAAACTCCTGATTGAAGATGATTTGTCGCAACAGGTTAGCATATCTCTTCGTCTGTTTTTGCTGAGCAAAACAGAGTGGCAGCCTGCTTGCTACATTTTCTGAGTGGAAGTGAATTACACAATTATCGAAGCCGATAATCTTGTTAGGGACTTTACCCTGCAGGATCGGCGAAAGGGGTAGGGTCTGATGGGTAAGAGAACCAAGGAAAGCTTTAAGCTGCCGAAGAAGACCTACTGGCATCTTTACAGCTTGCAGAGCCTGGAGTCTGAGAAGTTTGCTAAAGTCGTTAATAAGATACTGAAACGCGAATTCGTCCTGATCAAGTAAACAGCGGGTTTCACCACTCCATTTTACTGCTTCGGCACTCGTGTCCTCGGCGCTCGCTCTAAGTTGATGTTGATTCAGTCGAAGAAATTGACATTTTTCTCGACAAACGGCTTGACAAAACCGTTGAACTCGAATAGAATGATCCAAATTTTTTCGGCTGGGCAGAGGACATAAAAATGGATTTGAAAAAATACACCATACTGGTGATTCCCAACGGACGGGGCAAGACATACAGGTTTACGGTAGATTCGCTTATTCTGACTTCTTTTGCAGTTTTCTCGATCGTGTTTGCAGCGGCATCGATTTTCTTTTCATACGATTACTTCGTCGAACAGTTCGATCGTAATCAGCTTGTTGAACTCGAACAGGAAAATGGAATTCTCGCTGAGAGAATCGATGGTATGAATGACATGATTGGGAACCTTAAGGGTGAGTATGCCGATATTGTCGAGAAAGAAAAAGCGATCAGAGTCATGTTTGATCTGCCTGATATCGATCCTGCTGAAAGACGGCTCGGTATCGGTGGTCCGGAATTGTTTGATCTTACCGACAAATCCGATATTGAAATCAATGCGTATAAGACAGAGTCGAATATTGATGATCTGGTGAGATTATCCTCATTTGAGACACATCAGTTCAAGGCGATTTATGATAAACTCCTCGACAAGAAAGATCAGCTTGACCACACGCCGTCAATTATGCCATGCAATGGTTACGAGACGCGCGGTTATGGATTGATGCTTCATCCGATCTCCGGTTATAAACAATTCCATGCGGGCATTGACTTGGCGAACCGCCCCGGTACGCCGATTTTTGCTACTGCGAATGGCACGGTCGAATTTGTCGGCACCAGAGGGAAACTTGGCAGGACAGTCATTCTGAATCATGGGAATGGGTTAAGAACGATATATGGTCATCTGAATAAGTTTACTGTGAAAAAGGGGCAGGAAGTTACTCGCGGAGACAAGATCGGCGAGATGGGTAACACAGGTTATTCTACTGCACCTCACCTGCACTACGCGGTTACGCTTGACGGTCGTTCGGTAGATCCCGTCAAGTATATTATACCCGAAGACTTCGTGAGTAATTGATCCTCTGACAAGCATATAATATCTTTCCCGCACTGGCGGAATCCGGAACCAGTCTCAGAAAGTGTATATTTACTGTCTCCCGAATGTCTCGACTGGGCACCTGCCTTCGGGCTTGTTGAAAAACCTGATAATGAGTGCAAAAGTGCACACAGTACCTGCAGGGGCACAGCCCCTGCGAGCACTCAAACCTACGCAAAAACGCTGTACCATCATTTATGTCGTCCCCGTGGAGACTGGGATCCATTGAAATGCGATACTGCCAGAATTGCCTCGTTGTGGCAGATCTTATAAATCCGCATAGCGGGTTTATGTGACCTGCCGCTCATGTCTGATAAATACTTACGTGTCAGGTCGCAATCCGCTTCAGGCGGATCAAAATCTGACACAACGGATGATGGGGTTTTGCAACACGCCCATTAGCAGAAGTGGGACGCTCCTGCTCTACATCCCACGCTTTAATCAAATTTGACAAGAATTTTGACAGAAATGCAGATTATTTCCATCTTGTATCGGCGAGCAGGAACCAATATATGTATTACTGGTTGGAATAATTGGATGAAATAAATCGATACTATCATATTTTGATGGATATTATGGGTTGGTGAAATATATGAGAGAACATGAATCATTAAGCGACAATTTCGTGCGATTCGGGCTGGAGGCAGGGCACTCTCACGGCGATGACTTGCATGATGTCAGAGGAAACAGCGATGCCGGGAGTAGCCATCGTGGCCGGGATCGATCTGATGAAGTGGAGACGCTTGATCTTATCGAGCAGATTCGCGCCGGCAGCAGTGTGGCATTCGGCGAATTGATGAATCGTTACCAGTCGCAGGTAGCAAGGATTGCATATCGTGTGGTTGGTAATTACGATGATGCCAAGGATGTCACGCAGCTTGTTTTTGTCAAGACTGCTGCAAATCTGAATCGTTATGATCCTGCCAGGCGATTCTCGACATGGTTGCACAGGATCACAGTCAACACATCAATCGACTATCTCAGGAAACATCGGAGGCATGTTCACGAGCAGCTTGATAATTATGCCGAGACGATTGAGAATTACGAGGCATCACCCGCGCAATTATATCACCGCAAGTATCTTCGTTATCTGATTCTAAAAGCTGCGGAGCAATTGAGCGCAAAGCAGCGAGCGGCGTTTGTTCTGAAGGATATGGAGGGACATGATGTGCGCGAGGTCGCTGAGATTATGGATATACCGGAGGCAACTGTTCGATGGTATATCCACAGGGCACGCTTGCAATTGCGACGAGAACTTCGTTTGAGCCTGTCATCTGACCCGTGGCGGAACGATTTCCTCAGCAGGTTCATGCGAAATTGAGAATGCCATACGCCTGTGCCGGCTCGGACCCGACACGATGAGAAATTGTATCTGGGAGTGGCATGAACAAACCCGTGCACGGCACATGTTCACATGCGCCGAATCAGAATATTGCTGTAGCTTAAGTCGGCAAATAATGTGGACATCTGCCGATCACAAAATAGACTCCCGCCTGCGGGCTTGTTGAAAAACCTGACAATGACACAAAAGTGCACACAGTAGCTGTGCTGCTGTGTGTTCAGCATATTGCATTGCATACAGTTACAACACAGTATCTGCAGGGGCACAGCCCCTGCGAGCACTCGAG
>JAJRZO010000373.1 GCA_024275215.1 Candidatus Zixiibacteriota bacterium
CGGAAATAAGTAACGTCATTCCCGCGCAGGCGGGAATCCATTGCATGCGTTCAAGTGCTCGCAGGGGCTGTTCCCCTGCGGATTCTTTGTTGTAACTATCTGCAATGCAATATACTAAATACACAGCACCACAGCTACTGTGTGCAGTTTACATTCCTATCTTGTTATCCCAGAGTCGGGTTTCTTGCAGGCTCCGCCTGCAGCGGAACACCGACCTACTGGGAATCATAGCTATTGTGAAACAGCCTCTCTACATCTGCCGCTTATTATTCAATTACATATTCGCCGGTCTTTGTCAAAACGCTGACCAACAACACGAGGAACAAAGCAATCACAAATCCCGGCACTAATTCATACAGGAAATCAGAAAATCCAAAGACTGATTTCCAGAGCACAACTGTCAACGTCCCTGAGATCATGCCTGCCAGCACTCCCCATCGTGTCACGCCTTTCCACCAGAGCGACAGCAGCAATGCCGGCCCGAATGATGCTCCAAGTCCCGCCCACGCGTATAAGACAAACTTGTAAACCGTATCCTCAGCAGTCAGCGCAAGCAGGAATGCTACAACTCCGACGCAGAATGTAGCGATGCGTGAAATCATGACGAGCTTTTTCTGCGATGCCTTCTTGTCGATCATCTGATGATATATGTCTTCAGAGACTGCGGATGTCGAAACGAGAAGCTGGCTGTCTGCTGTCGACATCATCGCGGCAATCGCGCCGGATATCAGAATGCCTGCGATCCATGCGGGAAACAAGGCTTTGGTCATGAACGGCATCACCTGTTCCTGATCCTCAAATCCGGTTCCAAACAGGCCAAGCGCGAAAATTCCCACAAGCACAGCGCCCCAGAATGCGAGAATCGCCCAGATGACTGCAACAAGCGACCCCTTTTTCAATGCGACAGGATTTCTGATCGCCATGAATCTTGTAACCAAATGTGGCTGACCCATGTAACCAAGGCCGATCGCCAGCCCGCCGATAATGACCGACCACATCTCCCAGCCCGATTTACCTTCAGTGATCGTTACAAGAGCAGGGTTGATTTCATTGAGTCTTGCCGCAAGCGCATCGAAACCGCCAAGTTCGTAAAGAGCCAGCACTGGAAGAAATACAAGGGTGACAAGCATCAATATACCTTGAACAAGATCTGTCCATGCAACCGCGAAGAATCCACCCATCATCGTGTAAAAGAGTATTATCACTGCTCCGATAGCCATGCCCCAGAGATGCGATATCCCGAATGTCGCGTTAAGAACTTTGCCTGCGGCAAGAAACTGCGCCGAGACATACATCGTGAAGAAGAAAACGATAATCAGCATTGATACTACTCTGAGAAGCCGTGAATCATCTCCGAGGCGTGCCTCGAAAAAATCCGGCAGAGTAATAGCCGAGTATTTTTCGGATTGATCGCGAAGCGGTTTTGCTATGAACACCCATGAGAATAGGATTCCGAATGTGCATCCTACCGCAGGCCAGAGAGCCGAAAATCCGGATGCCCATGCCAGTCCCGGCAGTCCGATCAGCAGCCACGCCGATTCACCCGATGCCCGCTCTGAAAATGCGACAACCCAGTAATTCAGCTTTCGACCGGCGAGTATATAATCATCGAGTGTTCGTGTCAGCCTGACAGTCAGGAATCCGACAATCAGGATTCCGAGTAGATATAATATAAAGCCAGCGAGAATAGGATCCATCTCAGGCTCTTTCCCCGCGGGTGAAGTGTATAATAGCGAGTATGATCAGAACGATAGGTGGTAGAATTAGAAGCAGCCATGTGGAAACAGGCACCTGTCCTCCTCTCTATGTTACTATGATCACACAAACAATATGCTCTCGGTGAGAGGATATCAACAAGAAATTCTTTGACTTCAGCTGCTAATACTGTTATGGAACAACTAAGTCTGGAGCAGAAGTGAACCGATGAAGAGTATGAGAACTTTCATCGCGATCAATTGTTGATTGCATGGTGAAGAGGATTGATTTATGAGCAGAGGCAGATCGGAATTCAAAGTCGGGATAGTCGTTTTTCTCGCTATCGTGATATTCTTTGCCGGCATTATCTGGATCAAGGGTATCCGGTTCGCGAAAGACTACAATACTGTCAGAGTACGATTCCCAAATGTCGGAGCGCTCAGGGAGGGTGATCCTGTAGCAGTATCGGGTGTACCGAAGGGCAAAGTCAAGATGCTTGAACTGGTTTCCGGTCAGGTAGTTGTCACCTGCTTAGTTGAAAAAAATGTTTTTCTCGCTGAAGATTCGCGTTTTACTGTCAAGAATATCGGCTTGATGGGTGAGCGGTTCCTTTCTATCTATTCGGGAACATCATCGGTCGCACTCGATCTTGATAAAGTGCATGATGGGCGATTCGACACCGGAATCCCCGAAGTCATGGGAATGATGGGAGACATGGTTGCCGAGGTGCGAGAGCTTGTGAACCTGATAGGCCGTACTGTGGCATCTCCCGGCACTCTGAATGAGTTTCAGGAGACAGTATCGCAGTTGCATGAGTTGACTGTCAATGTCAATGAGCTTGTCAATGATTCGAAAGAGGATTACAAGGCTTCGCTCGCCGCTATCGAAACGGCGTCGAAAAACATAAATGATTTTGTCGAGAGCAACAGGGCCACCGCGGACAGCGCCGTTCTGGATTTCTCTCAGGCAGCGGCGAAACTAAATTTAATCGCCGACAATCTTGACACGCTGGCGTCGAGTCTTCAGATGTTCGCTGACAAGATGAATTCCGAAGAAGGCTCGCTTGGTCTGCTTGCGTCAGATGAAACATTGTATCAGGATGTAAAGAAAGCTGTCAGGGAACTTGACAAGCTTGTAGGGGATATAAGAGCAAATCCGAAGAAGTACTTGAAAATGGAGTTCAAACTTTTCTGATGAACAAAGTGCAATTCTTATTCGGCATTCATAACCACCAGCCGGTGGGAAATTTCCAGTCCGTGTTCGAGGAGGCTTTCGAAAAGTCATACTATCCATTTCTGCAGCTTCTTGGAAGCTACCCGAAAATCAGAACCAGCATACATTTTTCCGGCATATTGCTCAAATGGATCGAGGATAACCATCCTGAGGGTATAGATATTCTCAAGAAGCTTGTCGAATCGGGACAGCTCGAATTCATGACAGGCGGATTCTATGAGCCGATACTGCCGGTTATTCCGGATCATGATAAAGAAGGACAGATCAGAAAACTTACGCGCTATATTGAAAAAGTCATCGGTGACAAGCCTGTCGGGATGTGGCTCGCCGAACGTGTCTGGGAGCCGCATCTTCCGAGAATCATGAAGCGAGCAGGTGTTAAATATACAGTACTCGATGATGCTCATTTCAGATACTCAGGTTTGACGGACGACCAGCTTCATGGCTACTATCTTACCGAGGAGCAGGGCGATACTATTGCGCTGTTTCCTATTTCACGAAAACTGAGATACACCATACCGTTCCGTCCAATTGAAGAAACGATAGAACATCTTCGGGACCTGAGCACTAATGGCGAAAATACTCTTGCTATTTATGCTGATGACGGCGAGAAATTCGGCGTCTGGCCGGGAACATACAGGACTTGTTTTACGGAGAAATGGCTCGAAAAATTCTTCGCTGCGTTGTCGGACAGTTCGGACTTTATCGAGATGATTCATTTCCGTGAAGCGCTTGCGAAAATCGAACCATGCGGCAGAGTGTATCTTCCGACTGCGAGCTATACCGAGATGAACGAATGGGCGCTTCCAGCGGCAGCGATTGTGAAATACGAGGAGTTTCAAGAGAAACTTAAGCGGGCAGGATTCGACAGTTCGTACAATGTATTTGTCAGGGGCGGATTCTGGCGGAATTTCTTAGCCAAGTATGATGAAACGAACAATATGCACAAGAAGATGCTCGCCGTATCACACAAGATTCAGCGAACAAAAGACGAGAATGAAGACCTTGTCCCACTGCTTGACGACGCGGAGGACTATCTCTGGCGCGGACAGTGTAATTGTCCGTATTGGCATGGTGTATTCGGAGGTCTCTATCTTCCGCATATCAGATCTGCGATTTATCAGAATCTGATTATGGCGGAGAAGAACGTAGATGCCGCGACTCATTCTCAAGAGAGCTGGATCGATATCAGGCAGACCGATTTTGACCGTGACGGCAAGGATGAATTGTTAGTCGAATCACCCAGCGCCAATTACTACTTCATGCCGGCGAATGGAGCATCGATATTCGAGCTTGATTACAGGGCGTCGAACCTGAACATTGTTGACACAATAACCCGCAGACGTGAAGGATACCACGACAAAATCAAATCTTCGCGAACCGATGATGAATCTCATGACGGCACTGTGTCGATTCATGATTCGTTCAAATCAAAAGAGAAGGGGCTCGACAAGCTGCTGTCGTATGACTGGTACCGGCGGGCATGTTTCATAGATCATTTCTTCGGTCAGGACATCACGCCTGAGCAATTCGCGACTGCATCGTATCCCGAAGAGGGCGATTTTGTTGATCAGCCGTATGATTCAAGTTACGAAATAGTCGGCTCAGATGTTCTCGTCAAATTCATACGCGATGGCGGAGTCTGGGTCGGAGGAAAACACACAAAAGTGCGTGTGGAAAAAGAATTCGTAATCGTCGGTTCCGAGACGAAATTTGATGTGAACTATATCCTGACAAACAGAGACGATTCATCGATAAACCTGCATTTTGGCGTCGAGTTGAACTTCGGATTCCCGAACCTGACATCACCCGAAGTCAATTATTCAATCGACGGAGAGGTTCCGGCTCGGTACAAACATACGAATACGACATCTTCGCTGGACAATATTTCCGAGTTCGGCCTGCTGGCCAGCGACGACAATTTCAAAATCGATATTCTGCTTCAGAAGAAAGCAACACTGTGGCGCATGCCTGTCTACTCTGTTTCTCTCTCCGAGGATGGCTTCGAGAAAGTCCAGCAGGGAATTTGTCTGGTGACATCGTGGAAGTTACATCTTTCGCCGGGTGAAAGCTGGAAACTCGAGTTGAAAATTCGGATTTCTGAACTTGATTCCACACGGGCGACTCAGTTCACTCATGTCGCTCTTGCCCGTGCATAAGCAGAAATACTACAATTAGTCTACCAGTTTTTATTCTGATATTTACTTTGAAATTGTATTGGTAACAGTTCGATTAGAAGAACTGTAATGGAGCATTGTCCAGAGTGACCATAGCCCGCCGACTCCCAGCCATATCCAGCTATTACCGGGTATCGGACCGCTCACTTGCGCGTTAATCGATGAAAAAATGATAATCAGCACAAATGTACGAAAGATTACTTGCTCTCTTGAATGCTCCACGAGTCTTCGCGCTAACTTTCGGCAGAGCGAAACCACAAGCACAATTCCCGTAAGCATGAGTCCGATCCCAATCAAGCCGTATTCGCTGGCAGTTTCCATGACAATATTATGGGGATACTCCAGAAAGTCAAAACTGGAAAAACCGCCGGTACCGACACCTGTCAGGGGTTTTTCAGTAAACAGTTTCATGGATGTAAAAGCAGCTTCTATACGGTGAAGTGCTGACACGTCGCGGTGGCTTGTGCTCAGTATAGTAAGGCGTCCGGTTATCTCAGGTTTGGGGATTGCATCATAGGCAAGTATTATCAACAAAAGAAACAGAACAACAGGCAGGAAACGACCATGCTGAATGCGCTTTGCAGGTATCCAGTATAGATAGATTACGACTGTGATAATTGTCGCCAGAAGCGGGCCGCGTGATGCAGCGGTAAGCATCAGGTAGAAGAGCGCCAGCAATAACAGCCATTTGCATACATGTAGCGCCGGCCGCTTTAACTCTGCAGTTAAGGCAAAGAGAAGAATAATCGTCAGACCAAGCCCCCGACTATACCAGATAGGATTTATGTCGGCAATGGAATATCTCGTATTATGCAATCCTGAAATGAAAGCGATATCAATAATCGAAAATGCTGCGATAACAAGTCCAAATCCGACAATGCCCCAGAGAAGTAGCCAGAGTACTCGGGAATCGTGAGTGAGCAAAACCACGCCGAAAATGACCAGATTAATTAAGATGTATTGCAATGTGCGTTTGATCCCGATGTCGGGAGCGGGTGTATACAAGAGTCCTAACATCATCAATATCGCAAGAGCAAATACAGCTATGGGCAACAATCCAATTCTGAACCTGAAACCGTATCTTACGGAATATACCGCAAAACCCAGCACAAGAATCGAAGAAGCCATCGGTTGTCCCAATCCCTTCAATCCGATACTTGCCCAGGAAAATGTTACGAGTGCAAGGCCGTTTATGAATGCAGCCAGTACCAATTCCGGTCGCCACATGGAAAGAACAAATAATGAAGCTATCGAAAAGACAGCAAGTGTCTTTGTCGGTTCGACATTGATTGAATAACAAATCGCAATTGTCAGGAATACATTAGTGACTAAGAATCCCCAACTGGTCCTGGCGAATGCCGGTGTTGCGACGTATGATTCGGAAGTTATCAGGTTCACGATTCATTTAAGATAGTTTTGAGCCGTTTGGATATTCGTGTCAGCCACAGACCCTGCAGGAGTTGCCGTAGTTTCGCAAATCGCTCAGGGTCAGTTTGTTTTACAGCGAGAAGGTGTTCGATGAGCCAAATCCAGAGCAGGCTGAATACTGCGGCAATGAAAACAGCAAACAGAACCAGATAAGATCGCTTAGGCTTGTCCTTGAGAACTGGAACTGACGCATAATGGAGTACGGAAAGAGTGGGTGTTGTCTTGTTTTCTTCGATTCTCGCTTGCTCGTACTGACCGGTCAGGAGCTCAAAAACCGTTTCATGGATTTTTACTCTGCGAGTCAGTCGCGCCAACTTGAGAGCGAGTTC
>JAJRZO010000374.1 GCA_024275215.1 Candidatus Zixiibacteriota bacterium
AGGTTGTTTGAAAAAGTATGATCGCGCCGGGTGACAACTGTCTGAAAGCGCTTGTCTTTGGACAAGCTGCTCGTTATATCTATTGCAAACAAAAACCAAGGAGATCATCTACATGACTACTTCAGCCGAACAGGCATACAATGAGTTGATAGCAACACATCGCGAAATTGCGATACTTGGCTCCTGTGAGTCTCTTCTCGGATGGGATGAGCGAACTTACATGCCACGAGGTGGAGCCGAAGGTCGTTCACGTCAGGTTGCATTGCTGTCTGGGTTAGTTCATGAGAGATTTACTGACAAGAAAATCGGTGAGTTGCTCTCAGTAGTCGAGGAAAGCGATCTGGTCAGGGATACTGAGTCGGATGCCGCCGCTAATGTCAGAGAGATTCGTCGTGAATACGACAAACAGGTCAAACTTCCGAAAGAACTTGTTGAAGAAATGGCGAGAATCACCTCGCTGGCGCAGGGTGTCTGGGCAGAGGCGAGGGAGAAATCCGACTTCTCGCTGTTTGAACCGAAACTGAAGGAAGTTATCGATCTGAAGAAACGTCAGGCAGAGGCTTACGGATATGATACTGAACCATACGATGCCCTGATCGATGACTATGAACCGTATGCCACTGTGACAACGATCTCTGAAGTTTTTGCGAAACTACGTGCCGAACTTGTACCTCTCGTTAGAGCGATTGTCGAGTCAGGCAAGCGACCGAATATGTCAATCATTGAAAACGATTTCCCTGTCAACCTTCAGGAAGAATTCGGCAAAGAAGCCGCAGCAGCCATCGGTTTCGATTTCAACATCGGTCGTCTCGACGTTACAACGCATCCATTCTGCACGACAATCGGTCCCGGTGATGTCAGAATAACCACTCGCTTCAATCCGAAGCATCTTGGGCAGGCGTTGTTCGGCATCATGCACGAGGCTGGCCATGGTATCTATGAGCAGGGGCTTCTGGATGAAAATTACGGCACTCCGCTTGGTGAAGCGCTCTCGCTCGGCATTCATGAATCTCAATCGAGGATGTGGGAGAATCTTGTCGGACGCAGTAAACCATTCTGGGAGAATTTCTATCCGAAAGCTCAGTCGAAATTCCCATCGCTCAAGGGCGTGGCATTCGATGATTTCTTCTTCGCGATCAATAATGTCGAGCCATCATTCATAAGGGTCGAGGCCGACGAGGTGACCTACAACCTGCATATCCTGCTGAGATTCGAGATCGAGCGCGATCTGTTCCGAGAGAAAATCAAGCCTGAGGATCTTCCATCAGCCTGGAATGAGAAGTTCAAAGAATTCTTTGGAATTACACCGAAGAACGATGCCGAGGGCTGCCTGCAGGACATCCATTGGAGCGCGGGTTTGTTCGGATACTTCGCCACCTATGCTTTAGGCAATCTTTACGCATCTCAGTTTTTTGCGAAAGCGGAGAATGCAATCCCTGATTTGAAAGATAACTTCAGGCGAGGAAATTTTTCCGCCCTGAAAAAATGGCTCAATGAGAACATTCATGTCTATGGCAAAAAATATACTGCCGAGAAACTGTGTGAGCGTGTGACCGGGAAACCATTATCGCACGAACCGATGATGGATTATCTAAAGGCGAAGTTCGGTGAGCTTTACGGTATATAGTTTACTGACATAAATAAGAAGGAGTTCCTTCGTTTCCGAAGGAACTCCTCACATCCCCTCCTCAAAGTACCCTTCACCGCCAAATCAAGTACTTAGAGTAACTGACGCTGTAATTAGTAACAAAACTTGTGCCAAATCCCATTTACGTATTCAAATCGGTTGCTTAGATGTTGTTCCCCAAATAGATAGACAATTCACTGGATCATTTATCCGGACAAACAAAGTGCGTCAGTCCGCAGACGTTGCGCTGTCAATGATGCGCAAGGTGTCGCTCTGCGACCGTAACATATTGTATTACAATAAGATATATTTTCGCAGAATGTGCGCGGGCAGGTGTCGCAGAATCCGCTTTGCTATGCCGGTTCGCTACTTCGAGGACTTCAGTGTATGTATCGAAAGACCATGAACATCGTGAGCTGCCTCAAGCACTGCCTCAGCCATCACAGGGTGAGCATGGAACGCATCACCGAGTTGCTCGACAGTAAGCCCAAGTCTTACGGCAAGCGCACCCTCATGAATCAAATCGGTAGCATGCGCACCGACAATATGGATGCCAAGAATCTTGTCAGTATCCGCGTCAGCGATGATCTTGACCTCACCCTCGATTTCGTTTTCGGCCTGCGCTTTGCCGAGTGCGATGAATCTGAATCGTCCCACTTTCAC
>JAJRZO010000375.1 GCA_024275215.1 Candidatus Zixiibacteriota bacterium
ATGAGAGATAATCGAATTTGATCTCCGAATCGTTCTTCAGATACATGAAGAAATCACGAACAGAAGCCGCATCTACAAGGACAGCATCCTGTGCCGGTTCGAGATCGAGTTTTTCGACTTTTCCCGGAAAAGCCGAAACAAAAGACTCGACGATTGCGTTAGGCTCTGACATCCCTGCTCCAGTCAGCCATCTTTTCCTTCTTGACCTTTTCCATCAGCTTCAGGCAACCTTCCATCAACGATTCAGGTCTCGGAGGACAACCGGGTATATAGACATCAACGGGAATAATCCTGTCTATGCCTTTGAGAACGGAATACGAATCATAGTAAAACGGACCACCACGAGTCGCGCAACCACCCATCGCAATCACATATTTGGGTGACGACATCTGATCGTAAAGCATCTTGACCCGCGGAGCCATTTTGTGTGTTACCGTACCGGCCACAAACATCAGGTCGGATTGTCTCGGTGATGCGCGAAATATCATTCCCAATCTGTCGAAATCGTATCGTGATGCACCTGCGCACATCATCTCGATCGCACAGCAGGCAAGACCGAAGAGCATATACCACAGCGATGACGCCCTGCTCCAGTCGAGGACTTGTTCGAGCCTGGTCGTTATAATGCCGCCGCCGGGAATCTGCTCAAAATAAACCGGAAATTTGGAAGCTATACCCATTTCAACACACCTTTCTTCCAGGCGTAGAACAATCCGAATATCAGGATGAAAAGAAACACTAACATTTCGACTAATGCAAAGAGTCCGAGCTGCTTGAAAACCAACGCCCACGGTATCAGGAATGCAACCTCGACGTCGAATATCACAAAAAGGAGAGCGAATACATAATAGCGGACATTGTACTGAATCCAGGACGGTCCGATTGTCGGCTCGCCGCACTCGTATGGCTGAAGTTGCGCCTCGGTCGGTCGTTGTGGTCTGAAGATTCGCGAGATTGCGAAAGTTACGAGGACGAATCCCACGGCGACAACAAGGAATATGCCGACTGTTCCGTATTGTTCAAGGTGCATTTCTCAAGCCTTCAGTCGAAACCGGTTCCTTGTGACTAAGTTCACAATTTTACCTTGCGAGAGCCTCCATCAATAAGTCGTACAATCAATAAACAAAGAACTGCTTGTCAAGCATAATTTA
The DNA here is from genome assembly GCA_024275215.1 of Candidatus Zixiibacteriota bacterium. Classification (GTDB taxonomy): domain Bacteria; phylum Zixibacteria; class MSB-5A5; order JAABVY01; family JAHJOQ01; genus JAJRZO01. The sequence continues at coordinate 1,152 of JAJRZO010000375.1, forward strand.
CTGGTAGCTGCAAAAGCAGATAAACTCACCTTCTGTTGCAGAATGGGTTGCCTGCGACTCGCAAAAACAAAGATATTTCGTCAGGAAAGGATTCCTGACGACGCATGAAACCGGATACCGTCAGGAAAGGATTCCTGACAGCACATGACAGACAAACCCACCTGCTACCGCACAACAGGTTGCCTGTCGGCTTGTGAAAGAACTAAGTCTGGAGCTTGTCACACAGAAATCGATCCGGCATCCGGGCATATCTCACGTCCCGGGAGGACGTGAGCTACAGGAACTACTTTGTTTACTTGTATTCTTTATTGATGAATTGAAGAATCTTGTTCGCGCGTTTGTCACCGATGCCATCAACCGACACAAAGTCATCTTTCGAGGATGCAAACACTCGTTTCAGTGTTCTGAACTGCTTGAGCATCGCAATGGCGATGGCAGTCCCGACATCGGGAAGAGATTCGACAATAGCGAGTTGTTGTTCTTTGTCTTCAGAGAACTTATGCTTCTTTTCATCTTCAATAGGCGTGAATGTCATTCCATGCTGCGCCTGCCGGGAAATCATGTAGATGTACTCGGCAGAGTCTTTCGCATCCTGTGTAAAAATAATCGGGACGCGATTGAGGATCGTAACATACGAAATGGCTGATCTTATCTTGGTAGCATTGATTCTCTTGTTGTCGTAGAGATTGCACCCCTCGATTACATACAGCGGATTAGCGAACTCTCTCTTAAAATCTATCAGTTGCCTGAAGAGTGATTTATCTTCAATAGAGCCTATGAATTCTTTTGAATCCTTGCGTTCGATTGCGGTTGAACCTGAGACAAGAAAATCCCCCATCTTGAGGTTCGCAAATCGAATCTGCAGGCCAAGGTCATTGAGATGTTTGGCTACGGGGCCACCTTTCTCGTGGACAGAGGCAATCAATGTAAGATCTGGCCCAAACAAGACTTTCTCCTAACTACTTTTCAGAAGCATTGGTATTTCAGATTACAGGACAGCCGACCAGTGGCCGATGTCAATATAAACAAAACTGTTGAAACTCCCAGTACAAAATCAAGTTTTTCTCTCTTTCTGCCTTGCTGCCGGAAAGAGAATATTATTGAGTATCAAACGATAACCGGGTGAATTCGGATGAAGACTCAGGTCTGTCGGCGGATCACCGATCATGTGCTGATAATCTTCGGGGTCATGCCCCGAAAGAAATGTAAACGTTCCCTTGCCATAATTGCCATGCACATACCGTACTTCATCCTTGCCTTCCACCTCAGCTAACACGGTCACAAATTTCTTCAAAAGCGACTTGCGCATCGCTGTCGATTGTCCCATGAATCCGGGGATTGTCGCGACATGACACTGAACCAGCATTGTCGGCACAGGATCAAGCTTTGCCGAAAAATCGAACAGTGTAAAGAAATCTGACATGGGTCCGGCAATGTATGCCCGCCGTTCGGGATATGTGTCTATATTGGAATGCCGGTATTCATTGGCGTCCAGTGATACAGTGAAATTCTCGAACGCAAGGCACTGGTCATAGTCGAGTTTTGACTGACAATCCGGATCGACCGGATCGCCGTCATATTCCTGCGGAACAATGTCAGTATTCCATGCAGCAAGCGCGATGTCCATTGTTTCAGGCGCGGAACACATTGCAAAAAGGAATCCTCCACGCGCGATATAATCTTTTACTGCACGCACAACTGCAAGCTTGAGATCAGGGACTTTCGCGAATCCCAGTTTCCGAGCCATCATTTCATTCGCGGCGACTTCCTGCTGATACCATGTCGCATTGTGATACATGGCGTAAAACTTGCCGTACTGACCAGTAAAATCCTCGTGGTGCAGATGCAACCAGTCGTACTTCTCCAGATCGCCCGCGAGAACCTGATCATCCCAGACAGTTTCGTACGGAATCTCCGCATAGGTCAATGCGAGTGTCACAGCATCATCCCACGGTTCTTTGTTCGCAGGTGTGTAAATCGCGACAGCAGGAGCTTTTTCGAGATCGACAACTTCCATGTTCTCCGATTCGATGATCCCCATGATCTGAGAGACCTCACCATCGGAAACAACCTGATATGTTACCCCTCGCAGGAGGCAGACATTTTCAACATCAGTACTTGCGTCCGTCAGGAAAGAACCCGCCCTGTAATTGAGAAGCCACTGAACTTTGATACCCTGTTCGAGACACCAGTAGGCAACGCCATAAGCTTTCAGATGGTCAGCCTGCTCAGAATCCATTGGAATCAAAATCTGCCCCGCCTTCACTACATTAAAGCAGAGTATCAGTGTCGCTATAATTATCGATGTTACTTTCATCAGCATCTCGGTTTCACCTAAAGCTCAACAAGAAGCTTTTAACGAGGCTGTCGCGGATTCCAGCATCTGTAGTCATTAAACAGAGACTGACAGTATATCTATCTGCCCGAACTTGTCAAGGCTTATGTAACCTTGTTTGTCTGCAAATTTGCCCTCAAGTTTAGACATTAAATCAGGTGCAGTCTCTTAGGTATTACAGGTGCGAAGATGAA
>JAJRZO010000376.1 GCA_024275215.1 Candidatus Zixiibacteriota bacterium
CTAACAGTTGGTTGTACCGGTTGTCACAGTGGCTGGGAAGCACACATGGAGGATCCATCGGTCGACAACATCGGGAGAGGCGATAAGCTTACCGCTTCCGAACAGGCTGTGCTATGTGCCGGTTGTCATTCGAATCAACATCAGGAATCGATGTCATCCACTGATCCGCATGGTCTGGCAGGTGTTGCCTGCCTGGATTGCCATTCGATCCACTCGAATCCCAACATCAAGCTCGTGAAAGATGATCGGGAAGAATTCTGCGTGAGTTGCCATACATCAATCAAGTCTGAGTTCAAGAGACGTTCAGTACATCCTCTTGAATCAGGGAATGTGCAGTGCATTGATTGTCATGTGATGGGTTCAACAGGCAATCCGCTCCTCACAGTCGGGATCGACTGGACTTGCCAGAATTGTCATTCGGAGACATCAGGTCCGTTCCTGCACGAGCATCCTGTAACATACAGCTTCCTCACGGAGGGGGGAGGATGTGTAGAGTGCCACCAGCCTCACGGATCACCTAATGACAGGCTTCTGAATCAACCGGGAGACGGATTGTGCATTCAGTGTCACGGCACACCGCCGGAACACAAAGTGGCACATGGCGGAATCGCCGAGGATTTCGCGTGCGTCGATTGTCATAGCGACATGCACGGATCATTCGACAACAGTAAGCTTCTCGATCCGGATCTTGGCATGAAAATGTCGTTCGATTGTTATGAGTGTCATATTCTTGGCGAGTAGGAGGATGAGGATGCGTTTGATTTTTACTGTATCTTTTTGTGTTCTTATACTGCTCGCTGTGAGTGTCACGACAAAGGCATCGAGCGGTTCAGGCACTTTTTCACTGGGTTACATTTTTCTCGACGAGGACGGTAATCGGTCAGTAGACTATCCGGCATTCAATTTGTATGAAGGACCATCGATTTCCCTCGAGAAATATCGTTACAACTTCGATAACGGTATGAGATTCAAAGCGAACTTGAAAAATATCATCCTGAACAACCGTAACCTGCGCGCCGGTATCGACAAACCGGGACTGTTCGGAGTTGATTTTTTCCACAATCAGTTCAGAAGAATCTATGATTTCGATGGCGGGGTATTCACAAGAAGGCACAGATCAGGAGTATCTGCATGGGTCAGGCCGAATCGCTATATAAAGCTTTTCGGCGGCGGCTCATACATCGGGAAATCCGGTACTACTGCCGATCTGTTCGATCCGACTGCGATGTCGCTACAGAATGTCGATTACACACAGACAGATTACAAAGGCGGGGTCCAGTTGAACTACGAAGGACGAGCGCTGTACATTGAAGCACGCGGACTAAAGTTCGATGACAACGAGTCTGATAAGCGCGATCAGTCAAGATTCTCGCTTTTGCTCAGGGGTTCCGGCGCTATCCCTCATTACGAACGCTTTGCACTCTTTGGCGGTTATCGTCGGTTCACTACCGAGTACGATTCCTCTAAATTCAGTATAGAGTCGAATCGTGTTTGGGGAGGTGTTACAGCTTCACTGCCGGAGAATTTCTCAGCTCGATATGTATTCGTCTTCGACAGGTCAGGCTCTGATTCCGCACTGGTCAAAACCGACAATGTTTCACACGCGTTTTATCTCGCGCATGTGTGGCCGGGTCTTGCGCACATTACTGCGGGATACCAGAAAGACTATAACGATGATCTATATGACGAGATACAGGCTAATTCTTTCTATCTTGCGGGCTGGATTAAGCCGATTGCCGAACTTGAATTTCGGGGTGAATTTGGAAGTCGCAATGAGGAAGTGAAAGATGGCACAAGACTGCTTGGCGATGAGGAACGAAGCAGGCACAAAATCTCGGCTAAATATCGAAGAGCCGGGAGTTGTTTCGTTAAGACTGCAGTTGAGTCTCGAATTCGCGAAAATGATCAGTTGGGCAGCAGGACGGAATTCCTGAAGTATTCCACCGAAATCGGCTCGACTTTTCACGGATATGCTGATTTCACTGCTGGTTATACTTTTGCGCGCGGTATTTATGACAATAGCGAACAGGAATTCGAGTTCAGAGACCATACTCTTTATGGCGATGTAACTTTCCGTGAATACGCCGGACTGACCGCCGGAGCCGGCGCAACATACTACAGAAGCAAACGTGATCTTGATGTTGAAAGATCAATGCTTCGCTTCAGCATTGCATACAGATTTTTCGAGACGCACCATCTTGAAGTCAGGTATACGGTTCACAATTTCGATGACTTCATCTTCTCGTCTCAGTTCAACGAATACTACACGGCAAACATAGTGGAAATAAGACTTTCAAAGGACTTGTCCTATTAGGAGGAGAGTATGAGAATTGCTAAACTGACTGGTTTTCTTGCGCTGATTTTGCTGGTGATCTTTTTCGCAGCATGTGAAAGGAAGGTCGTAGTCGAAAATGGCGCTATCACCAATGATGAAGGACAGGCTTTGCCGGCATTTGTCGGTTCACCTGTCTGCAGTACCTGCCACGCAGGAACCTACGAGGATTTCATCAAGACAGGCCATCCGTACAAACTGAATAAGGCGTCTGAAGCCCGTATTCCGGGGTATTACCCGTACACCGTTATTCCCGGCGTTCCGGATCTTGCTCCGATAAATGGCGACTGGGATAATGTCAGTTATGTAATCGGTGGTCACAGGTGGAAAGCTCGATTTATCGATCTGCAGGGGTATATCATCACAGGCCTCGCAGTACAGTATAACTTCGAGACTGAAGAATGGGTAGCATACCACTCGAGTGATTCACTCGGCACTAAGAAATATGACTGCGGAACTTGTCATACCACGAATTACAAACCTGAAGGCAATCAGGACGGACTCCCTGGTTTAGTTGGAACATGGGATGCAGGTGGAATTCAGTGTGAGGAATGTCATGGTAATGGATCATTCCATGTGAAGGATCCGTACAACGTCCAAATGACTATCGATCGTTCGAGCAATGCCTGCGGTCAGTGTCATGTGAGAGGGACACCCTACATGATCCCTGCGAGCGGCGACTTTGTCAAGCATCACGAGCAATACAACGAAATAGTCGGATCGAAACATGGTCCGATTGACTGTGTTGAATGCCACGATCCGCACAAGACACTTCATCCGAGTGAGCCGAACAGGGAAGATGCAATCAGGCAGCAATGCGAATCATGCCACTTTGATCAGGCGCTGGCATATCGCAATTCCGAAATAGATGATCATCCTGACAATGATGTCGAGTGCATAGACTGCCACATGCCTCGATTGGCGAAGTCCGCTGTCGGGCAGACTGATATTCTGGATGGTGATGTTCGCACGCATGTCTTTACTGTTAATACTGAAGCTGATGCCGAGCAATTCTACACAATTGGCAGTAATAAGTTCTCTAACCCATACCTGACCCTGAACTACATGTGCAAGAGTTGCCATTCGGACAAAGATCAGGAATGGATGGCGGCGAATGCGCATCAGGTACACAAGCATGACGAGTCATAACGGATTGTTTTCTTTGCAGGAAATGTGATCTGATATAACATACGAATCAGACCTACTACAATGGCAGACTCGCAGATTACGGTTCTGCCATTGTCTATTCAGGGATGTCCCCTA
>JAJRZO010000377.1 GCA_024275215.1 Candidatus Zixiibacteriota bacterium
CCTCGTGGGAAAGAGGCACCACAGGATCATCGCGAACACAACGTTAGGTATTCTGCTGGCTCTCGGTTTTGTCTGGACAGGATGGCTGTTCTGGGCCGCTATGGTGGCATTTATCGTGAAGGTTAAGCACCCTCCGACACTCAATGATGAAATCATGCTGGGGCCGACACGGAGAAAACTTGGATGGCTTGCGATTCTGATTTTCGTGCTGACATTTATGCCATTGCCGTTAAAAGTCGTTTCAAAGTAAGATTCATCTCACAGAATCACTGATCCTTTCCTGTGCAAGGCGGTTTTCATCAAGCTCGGTCTTATCAAATCCGTACAATGAATCGAGATCAACACTGCCGGACTTGATAAGCTCGATAAACGAATCGACAAGATAGGGATCGAACTGCCTGCCTCTGAATATAGTCAACTCATCGAGGACTTTTTCCATAACGCTGGCAGCTCTGTATGGGCGATTTGTGAGTATCGCATCCACAGTGTCGGCAATCGCGAGCAAACGCCCCTCTACGGGGATTTCCTCCCCCTTCAGACCTTTCGGGTATCCCGATCCATCCCATTTCTCATGATGATACAGCACATAAGGATGAATGGGCTTGAGGAACGGAATTCCTTCGAGCAATTTCGAGCCTGTTTCGGGATGCCCTTTCATCACTTCGAATTCCTCTTCAGTGAGAGGCCCCGGCTTATTCAGGATGCTGTCAGGAATGCCGATCTTGCCGACATCATGCAGTGTGCTGCCGATTCTGAGCCACCTGATTTCGTCCTCGCCCCACCCTATGCCTCGCGCAAGCATTTCGGCTATATGAGTCACGCGCTCCGCATGGCCGCGTGTGTAATTGTCGCGGGCCTCAATCGAGTTGGCGAGCGCTCTAATCGTCGAAAGATAAGCATCCTCAAGCTCATCATAGAGCATGGAACTCTCAATCGCCGATGCGGCTTTTGCAGCTATAATCGATATGGAATGCAGATCGCCGGTCGTAAATGGACGTATCAGGCCAAACCTGACAAAGCTCAGGACTCCGATAACACTTCCCTTTGCGAACAGCGGTACACAAATACCGGCAGCCTTTGCGGAATCCCTGCCATGATCAGTGTTGGCATTTTCCACAGTAATGTCTTTGACAATTTCCGCATCGCCTGTCTCGACAACAGTTTCAGGGATCTCATCTTTACCTGTCAGAAACGGCATGCCTGATATGGTCTCCCAGTCTCCGTGGAACGCCTGGACCTGAAGCTCATTCGTATCGGAATCAACAAGCGCTATTGTGGCAAGTCCGGCATCGAATTCAGCAATGACCGACTCGAGAACAAGCTTGAGGAGAGAATCAAGATGAACAGTACCCCCCATAGCCGCAGAAAGCTGATAAAGCGATACGGCGTTTTTCAAGCGTACATTCTCGCGCTGAAGAAACAGCTTTTCCAGTCCTCGTTCTACGGTTGCTCTCAGGCTCTCAAGCTTGAATGGTTTAACGAGATAATCATAAGCGCCTCGCTTGAGCACTGAGATCGCATTTTCAATTGTAGGATGACCAGTCATAAAGATCACTACCGTATCGGGCTGATGCTCTTGGCAGGCACGCAGAATATCAATACCGCTGTATTCACCCATCATCATGTCGGTCAGAACAAGATCGATGCTTTCGGACTGGATAGTCCTTATCGCCTCCGCAGGATCGCTGCATGAGGTTACATGATGGCCTTCGTGGTCGGCAAGAATATTCTGCGCAATGGTGCAAATATACTCCTCGTCGTCAACCACGAGAATGTGAGCCCTCATATCCACTCGGTAATGTCCTCCCTGTTTACGTCCGTTATCGGCCACAAAGTAAAGCAGCTTAGTAACCTTTATTGAGCAGTAATCTCATTTCGGCCTGTATTTATAGGTATTTGGTACGTTTCAAGGTGAAATTCTAAGGGTCTCTGAGAGCTGTCCTAAACAGCCGAAGTGATCAACTTATTGACATTGACACAGGCACTGCTATTGCTTACAATTGGTCAGGAAAAATGACACCGACCCCAACAGATTATATCGTACTGGCTTATCTTGCCGATGGGCCCCAGTATGGTTACAAGCTGATCGAGAAAATGACGCAGGATAACCTTCAATCGGCTGCCAGTTTTTCAGTACCAAATATCTACACGTCTCTGCGCAGGCTGTATAGGAGCGGCGCGATAGGAATGAAAACCAAGAAAATCAGGAATCGCCCTGATCAGAAAATCTACAGTATCAACGATTCCGGGCGTGAGATTCTCGCAGGCTTTTTGGGAGATAAAAACATCCACAATCAGAAATCCCGCTTTAGATTCGATCTGTTGTTTCTGCTTGCAGACCTGACCAATCCGACCGCTCAGGAGCTTTCAGAAGCTGTTTCCATGCGAATTTCGAGCCTGAAACAGGACCTTGAATCAATCCAGCAGGACTGGCGCGACATCGAGGCGAGCGACCGGGGGCTTTCCAGAATGAAAGAGATCGCACTCCGGCATCAAATCAGATTCCTGAAAGGGGAGATTGATTTCTACAAGAAACTCGTGCGTGAACTGAAAGACTGAGATTCAACTTGGGAGAATGTCGAAAGTGCAGGACTTTCGACCTACAGGACTTATGCGCCGTCAGGAATCCTTTCCTGACGGCATTGCCTCGTTCTGTCAGAATGCAGGTCAAGCTCACTCGGAGCTTGACGTCTGTTTTTGTCATGCCCCAAGTGGGCATGACCTACGAAATATATATCGAGAGCTTATCAACACGCTCCTCAGGAATTGAATTGCTCTCTCGCATGATATGACGATCTGACAAGCGGTCCCGCCACCACCGATTCAATTCCACAACCTAGAGCGACTTCCCGCAACTGCGAAAATTCATCGGGAGAATAGTATTTCTCTACAGGATGATGTTGATCAGATGGCGCGAGATACTGACCAATCGTCAGCATCTGACAGGATACATCCGCAAGGTCAGTGAAAGCTTGTTCGATTTCGTCTTTTTCTTCGCCGAGACCGAGCATTATACCTGACTTGGATTTGATCCCCGAATTGCTTTCCGATACTCGCCTGAGCAACGGGAGCGACCTGTCATAGTCTGCCCCGCTTCTGATTTCTGGCGTCAGCCTTCGCACTGTCTCGATATTATGATTGATAACATCCGGCTCTGCTGCGATTACTTTTGCCAGCCCCTTTTCAGACCCTCTGAAATCAGGAATCAGAATTTCAATGCCGATGCTTTCGATTCGATTCCTGAGCATTCTCACAGTCTCAGCGAAAACAGATGCGCCCCCGTCAGGCAAATCATCGCGCGTGACAGATGTTATCACCGCGTACTCGATTCCCATCTTCTGAACAGCGTCGGCCACGCGCTCAGGCTCACCGGGATCGACAACGCCAGCTTTGCCAGAAGCTATATTGCAAAAGCTGCAGTTGCGAGTGCAGACATCGCCTAAAATCATAAATGTGGCAGTCTTCTTCGACCAGCATTCCATTCTGTTCGGACAGTTGGCCTCCTGACAAACTGTGTGCAGAGACAGATCGCCAAGCATCTTTCTGACCTCAGCGTATGTCTCACCGAGAGGCGCTTTAACTTTGAGCCAGTTCGGTTTGCGATTTCCTGCAACTGGAGACAAAGCTGTCAGCTCGCGAGTTCTTTGTCGTGAAGTTTCTCGATATGTTTTTCGGCAGCTACAGCGGCGGTCGTACCATCGCCGACAGCGTTGGTAATCTGCCTTACAAGCTGCGCGCGGACATCGCCGATGGCGAAAATGCCGGGGATCGATGTCTGCATCTTTTCATCAGTTATGATATACCCGCCCTGATCCTTTCGAATAGCTTCACGAACGATATTGGAATTCGGAACGAATCCTATGAATACGAATATCGCCCCAACTTCAAGAGTCGATTTCTCGCTTGTCTTAACATTTCTGAGGCTCAGAGACTGGACTTTGGTGTCGCCATTGATTTCCTCTATGACCGTATCCCAGATGAATTCGAGTTTCTTGTTTGCAAACGCGCGAGTTTGAATAATCTTCGATGCACGAAGCTCGTCACGTCTATGAATCAAATAAACCTTCGATCCGAATTTTGTAAGAAACATTGCCTCTTCGACAGCGGCATCGCCACCACCCGCAACCGCAATAACCTGATCCCTGAAAAACGCACCATCGCAGATTGCGCAATATGAAACGCCTTTTCCCAGAAATTCTTCTTCTCCGGGCACACCCAGCTTATTCGGCGAACCGCCTGTCGCGATGATAACCGCCTTGGCGGTAAGCTCCCGTTCGTATGTTTTGACAACCCGGATATCGCCCTTGCAATAAACTTCTTCGACCTCTTCGGATGCGATCTCCAGACCGAACTTCTTTGCATGCTCAGTCATTTTGTTTGCAAGTTCAGCACCTGAAATATGTTCAAAACCCGGATAGTCCTCAACCTCTTCGGTATTGGCAATCTGCCCGCCGGGAAGATATTTTTCGAGAAGCAGTGTCTTGAGTTCGGC
>JAJRZO010000378.1 GCA_024275215.1 Candidatus Zixiibacteriota bacterium
AGAGTTCTAAAGGAAAAAGAAAGAAATGACCCGGAATATATCGATAATCACACCATCGGAAATTGCCGGTGAGAAGATAGTCATGGCTGCAACCGCTAACGGTGTCAAGGCAATGCTCTTTTTGTCGTCGTCCGAGTTTCTCGCTTCGCCGCAAGCGAACGGGAGTGATTTTACGCTGATAGATTTCTCCGGCTGCGAATCGGAACTTACCCCGTTGTTGCGGACAATTCTTCGGAAACACTACAAGACGCCTGTCTATTTTTTCAATGTTCCTCCCGGATTCTCGATGCCGGATTCGATGAAATTAACCGTATCGGGCAGTTTTGAGACAGGACTTCCGGTGGAACAGGTTCTTGCTTCACTTTCGGAGCATGACAGACTGCTCGGTATTCTCGATTCGGTCGGAATCTGTGGTCATTCCTCGCAGCTCATCGATGCCGCCCGTACAATTGAGCAGGTCGCCGCCAGCAATGCCACAGTGCTGATCGGTGGCGAAAGCGGGACTGGCAAGGAGATGTTCGCGCGGGCAATTCATTCTCTGAGTGCGAGAAAATCGAAACCGTTTGTCCCGGTCAACTGCGGCGCAATTTCCGAGGGACTGATTGAAAGCGAACTGTTCGGCCATGAAAAGGGATCGTTTACGGGTGCGAGTTCCAAACGCAAAGGATATTTCGAGGTTGCCGATGGCGGGACATTGTTCCTTGATGAAATAGGCGAACTCAAACCAGACCTTCAGGTGCGACTTCTTCGTGTGCTCGAGCAACGGAGCTTTATGCGTGTCGGCGGAACCGACCAGATTTCGGTCGATATCCGGTTGATAGCGGCATCGAACAAAGATTTGCGACACGAGGCAAATGAAGGCCGTTTCCGTGAGGATTTGTACTACAGATTGTCAGTTGTTTCGCTTATGACGACCCCTCTTCGGGAGCGTCCTGTCGATATAATGCCGCTTGTCATGAAATTCCTTGCCGACAAAGGAAGACAGGATATCAGCATCGAGCCTGAAGCAGTCGAGTTATTGCTGCGATACAGTTGGCCCGGCAATGTGAGAGAATTGAGCAACTTCGTTGAATCCACACTTGTCTCAATTCGAGGCAATCGCATTTCAGATTCAGATGTATCCCGTTTCGTAAGTTCGCAGACACGCTCGAATCGGCAGCTTCCCGTATCTACGGGTCGTTCCCGGCAGGATGCTGATTTTCAATTGATCTATCAGGCGCTTTTGAATCTTGCGCAGGAGATTGCAGGATTGAAGAATGTGATCCTCAGCAGAATCGAAGCGGAAGACGCGCGTCTTTCGAGAGCGGATTTATCCGATGCGTCGGAGATTAAATCTCAGCCTGTCGCCGGATCGCTTCAGGAAATGGAACGGGAAATGATCGATAAGGCGTTAAAGCAGGTCGGCGGTAACAGGAGAAAAGCAGCAGCGTTGCTCGGCATCGGACAGAGAACATTGTATCGAAAGATTAAGGAATATGGATTGAGATAGATCAAGAGGGGCACTCGACATGAGGACCATTGTGGTCTGCCTGTACATATTGATTGTTGCTGTCCTGATAGTTTTGCCGCAGAGTAATCTGCACAGTCAATTCCTGCCTGAATACGCTTTCCCGGACTACGAAACACTCGAATGGCTGTATGAAACGGGACAGATTGATCAGGATGAGTTCGAGCGATGGAGCGAACTTTTTCTTGATACACTGACTCAAATGACAGGTGATATAGATTCGTCGATCACTGTCACTCGTCCCAGACCTGTTGCCTACAGAATAAACTACGAAGCGTATCAGAGAGCGGATGAACAGAATCCATACCGACAGCTTATACGGTTTCGCTCAGGCAAAAATCTCAATATCTATGGCGATATGACCGCAGAGAAACTGAATGACGGCAGTTTTGCATTCAGGAATCGTATTGTCGGCTGGTCTGACGGCATATCCAGAGTCGAGTTGGGCGGAGTAGACCCACTCTGGTGCGGAGGACTTGTGGCCGGAAGGCATACTATATTCCTCAAAAAGAATGACAGGTCGGAAACCGTGCTCTATCCACTGAAATCGAGATTCAACGGACTGCTTGCACAGACTGTGCGCGGGAATTTGTCGATCGCCGCGCTCGCGTCATACGATCAGGGTGATGAGTTCTCATCGGCTGCATTCGGAGGAGATGTCGTCTATAGGATTGGAAAATGCAGCATCGAGACGTCACTGCTTCGGGGTAGAATAAGAGATACTGGTAATGGCCGCACTGCAAAAACAATTGCCTTCGGAGCAGGCGCGAACATAATCAGGAATAATTCATTTGTCGCAAATCTTAATACATCACTTGACGATGATGGCGATGTCGCATTCATGCTCGGTCTGTTCTCCGCAAAACGCCAACACTCGGTCCGTATCTGGCACTATGGCAAATATTACATGAATCCATTCGGCGCAGGAAGGGCAAACCCGGATACACGCCCTGTTGAAATCGACGAAATCGACCTTGAATTCAGGTCACGGTACGCCGATGAAAC
>JAJRZO010000379.1 GCA_024275215.1 Candidatus Zixiibacteriota bacterium
AACCTCCTTAAAGAAATTAAGTAATATTGCCCATTTTGCCCACTGCTGTGCCGCAAGTATAAAAGGACTTCGAACTATACTCGATAAGCGAATCAATTGCCTGTTATTACCAATATGCCATGAAAGCCCTGTTTCTGTCAAGAAAAAGTTCGTTGAGTCGCAATCCTTACAACTTTGAGATCAACGAAATGGGCTGTATCCTGCCCTCGCTCATGGAGTTTCTTCCCGTAACTGGCTCAAACCTATGAACAGTCCCTCAAGAAACGCCCCATCCTGCCGACAACATCATTATTAACAACAAGTTGGAACTTCAAACAACAGGTGTCGGAATTGGGAAAAGGTAACTTTCTCGACGAGACGATCAAGAATCTTGATGTTCAAAAGGTCGTCAGACAGCTCGTAGTGGAATCAGAGCAAAAGTACGAAATCCTTGTTGACAATGCACTCGTTGGGATATACATCATCAACCAGACTCATCTTCTCTATGCTAATCCATACGTCCGGCAGTTGCTCGGCTATGATCTGAGCGATGAACGCAGGACACTCGAACTGAGCAAACTCATCGAACCCGGCTCATGGAAAGAAATGCAGCAAAGAACTCATAAGCGGCTTTCGGGAGAATCGCAGGCCGAAGAATACGAACTTAAACTCGTCAGGAAAGACGGAAAAGTTATTGATGTTTTCGTTCGTGGAGTTCGGTGCACCTATAAAGGCGCTCCCGCAATCCTTGGTACGCTAATAGAGACCACCGAAATCAATAAGCGAAAAGCCAAACTGCGGGAACTGGATGAAGTCCTGAGAAAAGCTCCCATTGCTATTCTACGAATTGATGATTCAGAGAGAATTACTTTCATGAACAGACGTGCGGCTAAACTTTTCAGAGTCGAAGGAGAGACTCTTATGGGAACACCTCTCGCAGGCATTCTCGAGTCCACAAACCCTGAAAAAGCCGCGACCCGGCTGATGCTGGACAGCCACAAAAAGGGATACAAAGGGAACCTGAAAATGCGAATCAACGGAAACAGATCATTTGATGCCGTAATTCGCACCATTCCGGCTCGTGACAAAAACGACAAATTTACCGGAATTACAATGTTTGTTGAGACCAAAGAAACATTGTCAGAAACGAAGCGTCTCGAAACATCAGATTCCGCCATAAATCCAATGTTGATGATTTCCTGCTCAAGCGAGCCTTACACTCCAAGATAGTATTCATGGATTGTCAGATCGTCTGTCAACTCAGGGTGAAAAGCTGTTACTAATACTCTCCCCTGTTTTGCCATAGTGATTTCATTTTCATACCACCCAAGGGTTTCGACACTATCAGAAGCACTCAGTATTTTTGGCGCACGAATAAAAACCATCTCGTATGCTCTCTCGTTTCCATCGAGCCGGAGGATTCCTTCAGCAACAAATGATTCTATCTGGCGGCCATAGGCGTTTCTCGACGCGCTTATATCAATCAGACCAAGCGGCTGGATTTGAGGATCATCTATTTTGGCTGCAAGCAAAATCAAACCGGCACATGTTCCCCAGACAGGTCTGTCGGATGCGAATTTGATAACAGGCTGCATCATGTTGTATCGCTTCATCAGAAGATTCATAGTGCTCGATTCGCCGCCTGGGATTACCAGTCTGTCCACATGATTAAGATCATCAGGTATTCTGACAAGCATCGTCCTAACGTCAAGACGGCTGAACATCTGTCTGTGCATCTCGAAATCGCCCTGAAGCGCCAGAATGCCGACTGTATCTTTGCTCATATCGAATCCAAAATCAGATACCGGCAGTTGGTCTGCCGGTATCAAATATAATCACTTCTGTTCCGGGATTATCTCGTTTGAAGAAGTTTCTCTTCCGGAATCTCACTGATCTCAAGACCCTCCATCGCATCGCCGAGCGGACGGGTAGCATCGAGCACAGCTTTCGGATCATTCCAGTGTGTGGTCGCTTCAACAATCGCTTTAGCTCGCCTGGGCGGATCGGATGATTTGAATATGCCGCTCCCGACAAACACAGCTTCGGCGCCGAGCTGCATCATCAGCGACGAGTCCGCCGGGGTAGCAATCCCACCTGCTGCGAAATTCGGCACAGGGAGTTTACCAAGTTTGGCAGTCTCAACGACGATTTCGACCGGAACTTTCATCTCCTGCGCCTCAGCCTTCAATTCCTCCGGACTCATGGCTTTCAGCCGTCTGATATGTGACATTACCATGCGCATATGTCTGACAGCCTCAACGATATTACCGGAGCCTGCCTCGCCCTTGGTACGAATCATGGCCGCACCTTCAGATATACGCCTGAGCGCTTCGCCAAGATTTCGGCACCCACAGACAAACGGGACTTTATATGGCCATTTGTCGACATGAAATTGCTCATCGGCGGGCGTCAGTACTTCAGACTCATCAATATAGTCAACTTCGAGTTCCTGAAGAAGCTGCGCCTCCGCGAAATGACCAATCCTGCACTTTGCCATGACAGGAATCGAAACCGTTTCTTTGATTTTTTGAATCACCTCGACATTCGCCATTCTCGCGACACCGCCCTGCGCGCGAATATCGGATGGCACACGTTCGAGCGCCATTACCGCGACTGCGCCGGCATCCTCCGCGATCTTAGCTTGTTCTGCATTCGTGACATCCATAATGACGCCACCCTTTAGCATCTCAGCCAGACCGACTTTCAATTTCCACCTGGGATCTCTATCGTAATACATATCTCACCTCGCTTTGGGGCATATCTCACATAGTACATTATTATACCAAAACCTTGCTGAGAAGCAAACCGAAAAATAGCCATCCCCACGCCCTGGATAATGTCCATATAAATGTGTAAATTGGTATATCCTCATGATTTTGTACACCG
>JAJRZO010000380.1 GCA_024275215.1 Candidatus Zixiibacteriota bacterium
ATCCAATTGAGGGAGAACCCGTGTCTTTCTTTAGATATAATGCCGAGAACAACAGGATTATGAACATATTGACCGATCTGATGACGATTTAACAAAAAAACTCGTTTTACTTACGAAAGTTACGGTCGTTACTACAACTCCTGCAAATATGGCGACGATTATGACACAGCCTGTGTGCTGCTGTGTTCAGCATATTACATTGCAGACAGTTACAACAGAGAATCTGCAGGGGCACAGCCCCTGCGAGCACATGAAAGCACTTGATTGGGACTTAACCTGTTCATTCAGTTCTTGCGACAGGCGAAGCAGGGCGTGTAAACTGGCAGAAAATGGATGCTAACTTTGCAACAGCAAGTACAGACAGCTTGACAACTGCCAGATGTTGCCTTATAGCTTTAATGAACTTATACCCCTCTCGTTTCGGAGAGCAAAGGAGCTGATGATGAAAACAACTGAAATAAAGAGTGACCTCTTTTGGACCGGCGTGGTTGACTGGAATCTGAGGGATTTTCACGGCTATTCCACCGAGAAAGGTTCCACATACAACGCTTATATCATAAGGGCAGCGAAAACCGTTCTCTTCGACACTGTCAAGAAAGGATTTACATCCGAATTTCTGGACAATATCCGACTGATAATCGATCCTGAGTCGATTGATTACATCGTAGTCAACCATGCTGAGATGGATCACTCCGGCGCTCTCCCGGAAATCATGGAAATCGTCAAACCTGAAAAAGTGTTTTGTACTGCTCCGGGAAAGAAAGCTCTTGAGGCGCATTTTGGAGTGTGCGACTGGCCTTTCGAGATTATCAAAGATAGCGATACTGTCGATCTCG
Organism: Candidatus Zixiibacteriota bacterium; assembly: GCA_024275215.1. Taxonomy (GTDB): domain Bacteria; phylum Zixibacteria; class MSB-5A5; order JAABVY01; family JAHJOQ01; genus JAJRZO01. The sequence goes on from JAJRZO010000380.1 coordinate 837, forward strand.
GCGGCAAGACTGTCAGGTTTATCGGTACCGCAATGCTTCATTGGCCTGAGAGTATGGCATCGTTTATACCCGAAGATAACATCCTGATTTCTAATGATATATTCGGTCAGCACTGGGCAACATCGGAGAGATTTGACGATGAAGTTGATCAGGGTGAGTTGTTCATGCAGGCCGCGAAATACTATGCCAATATTTTCCTGCCGACATCGGGAGCAGCGAAGAAACTCCTTGCCAAACTCGATGATCTCGGAATCAATCCCGATATGCTCCTGGTCGATCACGGGTTGATATGGAGATCCAAAGTTGATGAGATCATAGCTGCTTACAAAAGATGGTCTTCGGGTGAGACAAATCCAGCTGCAATCATTATCTATGACACAATGTGGGAAAGCACTTTGAAAATGGCTCGTGCGATTGCACGAGAGATTGCCGGTGATGGGGTCTCTGTGAAATTATATGATCTCCGCTATAATCATAGAAGCGACATTATGACCGACATTCTCGAAGCTAAAGCTGTCATTCTTGGTTCACCTGTGCTCGGCAAGACGGTTCTTCCGAAAATGGCTGCTATGCTTTCATACATGAAAGCCTTGAGACCATTCGACAAGATCGGAGCAGCATTCGGATCGTACGGCTGGAGTGACACGTCCGTCAAGCATTTGACCGAAGCGCTTGAGGAAATCAAGTTCGAAATCATTGATCCCGGAGTGAGTGCGCAGTATGTTCCTGATCAGGATGATCTTAGTAAATGCAAAAATTTCGGGAAACGAATCAAAGAAGAAATCCTCAAGCGATGCTGATTCGAGAAAACGCAGGTCTGCTATGAGTCTGACACCCTGAAACAATGTGCGGCAGATTTAGAGATGTTTTCCAGATCTGCCTGCACAACTATAATTAGGATATTCCTACGGGCAATCCGCGCATGGTGCCGGACCGCTTGCAAAGATATAGACTATCAGATAAACAACATCGTCGATGTCAATCATCCCGGAGCAATCAACATCACCATCTTCCAACACAACAGGTGGATTACCTCCGTTGAATATATAGTTGATCAGATATACAGCATCATCGATGTCATCCAGTCCTGATGCATCGACATCACCACAACCCGCAGGCTCCGGTGATGGAAAGTACTTAGTCGCATTCTGCTTCCGATTATAACGCCATTGCGGACATGGTGACCTGTATTTATCAAATGGAACATCATCAAATTCAGCGAAAACCAGCTTGCTGTTCCCTGTCGTCATAAAGAAATCGAGATTGCCGTCCTGATCAAGATCTCCATACACAGGTGTGTTGCACCGTTTATCGAACGATCCAACGCCTGTTGCAGTCACAATCGGCCATCCCGGTATCATCTGGGCGTTTTGATCCCACGCAAGCATAGCTCATAGCTTCCTCGTCATAGCTTGAGAATGTTGCCGGTAACTGAGTTGACAGTATTTCCGAGGAGCCATCGCCATCAATGTCGGCAAGAAGAATTGAAGTTGCATCAGTCTCGTTCGGAGTTTGGGCGAACAGGCCGTTACTTTCTTCAGCACCGATAAATGGTGTACCATCATGATTCCAGACAAGTGAATCCTGCTCCAGTCCGACAATCGAGAACTAAGAATCACCGGACTCGAACGATTTCACGATTAAACTATTCCTACAAATTACAGGGTCCTTGATTCCTGAATTCTTGGTAATATCTTTCTTAGTGTGTAAACAGGCAGAAGGTGTATCCTTGTGAAGTTGAAGTATTTTTTAGAAAGGAGACACTCAATGCCATTTGGAGAGTTGAATTTTGACAACCAGAATTTAGGTATGGCTTTATCAGAAGTCAGGGATATGTTTCGCATGCATTTTGATCGAGGTTGTCAGTACGTAATGAAGCGCGTATATGACAAGATCCTTGCAGTCGACTTCGAC
>JAJRZO010000381.1 GCA_024275215.1 Candidatus Zixiibacteriota bacterium
GACAACTCCAAGACCAAAAAACCTCCGATTGTGATCGAGATCAATCCGACATATCGCAATCTGTTCGGAGTCGTCGAACGGGAAGCTGATGGTATGCGATCACAGCGGACGGATTTCACCAAAATCAAAGCCGGCTCGCTCCTGAAAGCATCCGGTGGGTTTCTTGTTATCAACGCAACTGATGCGTTGATAGAGCCGGGAGTCTGGCCTGCGCTCAAACGCGCGCTTCGCAACAGGAAAGTTGAGATACAGAGCTATGACCCGTTCTATATGCTGTCAACGACAGCTCTTAAGCCGCAGCCTGTTGAAATCGATGTGAAAGTTCTGATGATCGGCGATCACCAGATGTACAATCTGCTGTATTTCGCTGATGAAGATTTCAAAAAGGTTTTCAAAATCCTCGCTCAATTCGATAACGAGATGAAACGCTCTGAGACCACCATGGATGAGTATGTGAGATTCATTTCCAAGATATGCGATCGTGATAAGCTCCGCGCATTCGACAGATCTGGAATCGCCGGTGTTCTTGAGTATGGCGTCCGCAAGGCAGGTCGCCGCGATAAGCTGACGACACGGTTCAACCTGATTTCCGATCTTCTCAGAGAAGCCGATTACTGGGCAGGCAAAAACGGCGCGGATGTTGTCACGTACGAGCATGTCAGGATTGCCATCGAAAACTGGAAGAAACGGATGAATCTTCCCGAAGATAAGCTCAACGAGATGATCAGCGAGGGATCAATCATGATCGATACGGACGAACGCGTTGTCGGTCAGATCAATGGCCTTTCCGTATACGATCTCGGACAATATGCTTTCGGTAAACCGACGCGACTTACGACAACTGTGGCTGCCGGTAAGAGCGGGGTTATCAACATCGAGAGAGAATCCGATCTCTCCGGTCCGATTCACAACAAGGGTGTACTGATTCTTTCGGGGCTGCTTCGCAGCAGGTATGCAGGGAATAAGCCTCTTGCGATGTCAGCCTCTATCTGTTTCGAGCAATCATACGGCGGTGTGGATGGTGATTCTGCATCATCGACGGAAGTTTATGCGCTGCTTTCATCGCTCTCCGAACAACCGATCCGCCAGGATCTCGCAGTGACAGGATCAGTTAACCAGAAAGGTGAGATTCAACCTATCGGCGGAGCCAACGAAAAGATCGAGGGTTTCTTTGACATCTGCGTGAGCAGGGGATTAACTGGAAGTCAGGGAGTGATGATACCGCATCAGAATGTGCCCGATCTGATGCTGAAACCGGAGGTTGTCGATGCCGTAGAGAGTGGCAAATTCCATATCTATCCGATTGAGACAATCGATCAGGGCATCGAGCTTCTGACGGGTGTTCCTGCCGGTGAAAGGCAGGACGATGGAACATATCCCGAAGGCACAATCAATCGCATGGTTGACGACCGCCTGACTGAATTTGCGAACATCATGAAGGAATTTCCGGGCGGAGTGTAACACAAAACTGCCTTGAAATCGATATTATGTAAAATTGAGAGTTAAAGTTTTAGTTGACTACTTTTCAACACCCTTTAAGTTTTTGATTGGTAAGTAAGGGCCGTGCGTGAAAGCGCTACCCCCTTCACGGTGTCACTTAATCCGGAAGGAGGTGATTGTTTATTAGTCGAGAAGCCTAATAAGACCTACATTATTAAATGTTACTGTCGTCATGCGGTCGATTAGCCACGACCGCATGACTTTTTTCTTCTCCTGAAAGCAATCTGTCGAGTACTCAATCCGTTTGACATGAAAGTACATTCATGCTATTTTCCCGCAATGAAATCTGTATTCAGAATCGGCCTCGCACAGATAGATCCGGTCGTCGGGGACCTTGATTACAATGAGAACCTGATTGTCGAGTTCGGCAGGGAGGCACGAAAGCGCCAATGCGATCTTGTCCTGTTCCCCGAACTTGCCCTGTCTGGATATCCTCCTGAAGATCTTATGCTCGAACAGCAATTTGTTCGAGATAATATGAAACATCTTCGCAAACTCGCAAAACGCTGCACCGCTCCGATGATGGTGGTCGGCTATGCCGAGGGTGTTGACGGCAAGCTCTATAACTCAGCCGCGCTGGTATCATCGGGCAAGGTACTGCACACTTACAGGAAATGTTGTTTGCCAAACTATGGAGTGTTCGACGAACAGCGTTATTTTTCGAGCGACCCAAGTATCCCTGTTTATGATCTGGGTGATTTTTCGATCGGTATCAATATATGTGAGGATATCTGGGTCAATCCGGGACCTGGCGATCTTCAGGCTGCGCATGGCGCAGGTCTGATCGCAACGATAAACTCATCACCCTATCATGTGCGGAAAAGCAATGAGCGGATTCGGATGCTGACCAGATTTGCAAAACGCAACAAAGTTTACTACGCTTATGTCAATCTTGTCGGCGGCCATGATGAACTTGTGTTTGACGGTTCATCTGTTGTGATTTCTCCGACCGGTGAACTACTTGCACGAAGCGAAATGTTTCGAGAGAAACTCTCCGTTGTAGATATACCTGTCGATAAACTGCAGAAGTATTCATCAAGAAAAAAACTTGGTCCAAGACTTTCAAAAGCCGCTCAGCGTTATTCGCGTATCACACGGGTTCGAATCCCGTTCGAGTTGAAATCAAAGACCAAACGGATCAGGAGATCGATTGCAGATCTTCCACGCTCGCGTGAGGAAGAGATTTATTACGCGCTCGTTACAGGCACCCGCGACTACATATACAAGAACGGGTTCACCGATGTTGTCGTTGGTCTTTCCGGTGGAATCGATTCAGCGCTGACTGCCGCGATAGCGCACGACATAGTCGGCAGCAATCACTTGCACCTTGTGTTCATGCCGACCAGATATACGACAGAGGAAAGTCATATCGGTGCGCGAAAACTCGCGCAGAATCTTGGGGTGAAACTTGTCGAGTACGGTATCAACGATCTTTTCGATCTGTACAATGATACATTGAGAGATAGTTTCAAGGGACTGCCGGAAGATATTACAGAAGAGAATATCCAGGCTCGCATCCGCGGGAATATCCTGATGGCGCTTGCCAATAAATTCAACTGGCTTCTGCTGACTACAGGTAACAAGACTGAGGTTGCCGTCGGTTATTGCACTCTTTATGGCGACACTGCCGGCGGATTCGCAATTATCAAGGACTTGTACAAGACGATGGTTTTCAGAATGGCTCGCTGGATGAACAGGATGTCTCGGAAGATGGGAATGGGAAGTGTCATCCCGCCGATTATTATTTCAAAACCGCCCTCTGCCGAACTCAAGGCCGGACAGGTCGATACGGACTCCCTTCCCCCGTATGAGCTGCTCGATGCAATACTCAGGCGATATATTGAATTCGGAGAATCGCCGCAGGAGATTGCAAAGCTTGGATACGATATCAAGACAGTCAGAGCAGTGATAAAACTCGTCGATATGAATGAATACAAGCGACGTCAGGCGGCGCCGGGTGTGAAAATTACTCCCAAAGGTTTCGGGAAAGATCGCAGGATGCCGATTACAAACCGCTACACGTTCAAATAGCATAGAGCAGGTTAAGCGGACAGGTCGCTGATCTGCAAGACTGTCTCAAGTATGCCATCTGGTAACCCCATCACAGCAATATACACTGACATTGGTAGAGGACATCCCAACTATCTCGATTCGGTGCGCCGGTACATGCGGATTGAATATCCGAATGAGTACCGTAAAATCAAAATCGTCACCATTTTTGACATTTCGAATGGACTAACCCGTCTGGGATGGAATGCTGTCAGGTTTCTGTACCGACATGGTTCTCGCGGCGGGATAGTATCGAGTGCTTACAGTAGATTCAGGAAACAGTGCTCAGATTATGATCCGAACTCTATCCTGACGAAACTGCTCAGGCGCGATATGATTGCTCATCTGTCTGATTATGGCGGCATCTGTCTTGTCGCTCATCCGCTGCTGGCTAATATGCTTAAAGATTCGCATCGGGTTTATTACCTTCATGGTGAAATCGCCGCGCCATCGGAAAGTGTTGTGATCGGTGCTGAGAAAGTTTTCGTGCCGCTGCCTGAAACGGCTGCAAAAATGCGAGCGCATGGTTTGGATGATTCTGCGCTTTGTCAGACAGGGCTTGTACTTGAACCGGAGATATGCGAGAATCTTGAATCTGTCGTGAAGTCAAGACTATTGCGGATTAAACGATCGGATGTACCGTTGACAATCGGATTCTTTATATCGGGAGCATATCCGGCAGCGCATGTCAGATTCATGCTAACAGGAGCGGAATCATGTGTCGCATCGGGACACAGAATCCGTTTTTTCTGGGGATGCGACAACAGAAAGGCGGGATGCCTGCTCGACCGTGTCAGATCATTCGATAGCGATGTTGTTCATGATTCAGGCAATGGCGAAATCGTTTCCAATGCGAGAACGATTGTTATTACTGCCGAATCACGCGAGAAAGAAACAATTCGATCCATGCAGTATATGGATCAGCTCGACATATTCTGCGCAGCTCCGCATGAACGGATCAACTGGGCTGTGGGAGCAGGATTGCCAATGATCGCCATAGGACCGCCTATTGGGACATTCGCACCTGAAAATCTTCGGTTTGCGCTCGGTGCCGGAGGCTGCATGGAACTGTTGGCTCTTGCAGAGTTTGAATCTCTCGGTCCGAGAATGGCTCAAATGCGAGAGGATGGTACGATTGCAGCAATGGTATGCGCCGGCAGAAATATCCGGAATATCGAAGGCGCAAAGACTATTGCCGAATATCTGATTGCAGTACAAAATTGAGAAGTCAGTCAGTTACTTACAATGACAGACTAAGTGACATTGGCTTTGTATTCTTATCCGTCTTTTTCAACACTCCTCTGCGTCGGAGTGACAGTGCCTGTTCCGTTTCTGACACAAATAGCGTTTTGGGGACAACTTTCCACATTTCAGGCACGGGATTCAACTGTTCATTCAGGTTGACAAAAGTCCGGGTGCGGACTACATTCTGTCGAGTTGATTGAAAGGACTGTATATGGCTTTGATAACTGGCAAAGTTTTCAAATACGGCGATGATATCAATACTGATGTCATATTTCCGGGGAAGTACACATACACTGTGACTGAACCGGACGACATGGCCAGCCATGCGATGGAAGATCTCGATTCCGGCTTTGTCGATGCTGTTGAGGATGGCGATGTTGTTGTCGGCGGTAAGAATTTTGGTTGTGGATCATCGCGTGAGCAGGCTGTCAAATGCCTTAAATTCTCAGGTGTCGGCGCTGTCATAGCCAAGTCATTTTCGAGAATATACTTTCGTAACTTAATCAACAATGGTATCCCGGCAATCGTCAACAGTGACCTTGTCGATGCGCTCAGGAATGGCGACAGAATCGAGATCAATCTCGAGACCGGCACTGTCAGCACGCCACATGGCGAATTCAGTTTTCCGGCGTATGCACCGGAGATACAGGAAATAATCGATTCCGGCGGACTAATACCATACACACAACGGAAACTCGGGATTGGATAGCGCGTAGATACTATTACTGCCGGAGTTATCCGGATAATGTACAGAATCCTGAAAACAAGAGGAGCTTCAGAGGAGATACAATGAAAGTCAATGCTTATGAAAAAGACGGGGTTTCAGTTATCGAGGTCAAAGGTCAGCTTATGGGCGGCTCTGACACCGGCGAACTCGACGAGAAACTTTATGCGATTGTAGGCAAAGGAATCAAGAAAGCTGTCGTTGATCTCGGCGGATGCGACTGGATCAATTCATCCGGGCTTTCAATCCTGATTCATCACTACAAGAAATTCAAAGACGCCGGTGGCGAATTGAAACTCGCTAATTTGACCAACAAGGTCGAACGCATCATGGTGATCGCAAGGCTGACTGAGGTTTTCGATGCACGTGATTCTGTCGAGGACGCTATCGCAGCGTTTTGACAGATTTCGATTTAGTTGACATTCAATTATTAAGGCGGCTCAGACAGCCGCCTTTTATTTTTTGATTTACAGCTTATTGGTAACAGTGCGCGGCATCTTCTGAGTAGGCCGGTGTTCCGCAACAGGCAAAGCCTGCAAGAAACCCGACCCGATCGCTGCAAAATGAGTGTCGCGTTTCTCATCCCACTACATGGGATTCGGAACACGACCTGCTTTGAGTGCTCGCAGGGGCTGTGATGTCAACTTATTCATTTATAAATTCCGCTCTTCCGTTCGTGACCGACACGAGTGACTCTCTGATCCTGTCAGACCATGATCGTCTGACATCGCAGATGATCATCCCGACATCAGTGTATCGGCTTTCGACAATATCAACGACTTCTGATGACAGCGTTCTAAGTATTGCACCGGTGAAGTTCATGGGAAATGTGAAGCTGAGTCGATCAGTCAGGTATCGAGTCTGAATCTCAGCTTTATCAATCACAGCAAGCGCGGCATCGCGGTATGCTCGTCCGAGTCCTCCGGTGCCGAGTTTGATCCCGCCGAAGTATCGCGTAACGACAAGGCATGTGTTTGTCAATTCATACTTGTCGAGAGCTTCGAGTATCGGCCTGCCGGCAGTACCTGATGGCTCGCCATCATCGGAGTACCTGAACACCTGCTCGGATTCACTCCCTGTCCTGTATGCAAAACAGTTGTGGTTTGCATCATGGAATTCTTTCGCGATGGAATTCCTGAAATCCATCGCAGAATTCGGATCAGTTACCTGTTCGATAGTCGCAATGAAACGCGACCGCCTGATCTTGATCTCGGATCGGCAGTTTCCTGCAACGGTCTGGTATGAATCAGACAAGTAACTCTCGGACGTTAGTCGATATGATAAGCCCTGGTGGCCCTGCTACTCCTGAGCTGCCAGGATGTACTGTTCAATGAGTCTCTTGAACCGTGCGCCATAGATCATGTCATACTTTTCCATATCTTCCGGTATGAGTTTTTCCGCTTTCGCGCGCGTTTCCTCGACAAGTCTGTTTGCAGTTTCGATGCTCAGGCCACCACTCTCTATTTCACGAACCGTGTTGTCGACAATTTTCTTCAGTTCAACAACAGGATCTTCGTTCTTTGAATTCATGCTAACTCCCAATACTGGTTTCGAGAATCGTCGATAGATCCTCGACTGTGTCAAATGGTATCGCGTTATGAGGAACGGTGATACCTCGCTTGTCCTCGTCTCCCTTCAGAAGATAGAACAGTAATTTGCCCTGCAATTCAGCAGATTCTGCTTAAGATAAAGTCCCCGACGATTCAGGTGACAATTCACCGACAATCACAGAATCCGCCAGCCCCACGATAATACGATTTCTTCCCAGCAGCCTGCCAGTGTTGACTCCGGCATCCGGAGGATACTCGCACATCAGTGATCCTTTTTCGAGTAACTCTTCAGCGAGCGCTTTGTTCTCCGGTGGATAGATGTCATAGAACCCGGATGCCAGTACCGCATGACTGATCCCCTCGTTTTTGATCGCGCTCACATGTGCCGCCGTATCGATTCCTCTCGCAAGACCGGATACAATCGAACAGCCTTTGCTCACGAGGAATGCCGTGATGTCGACCGTGGCCTCGATTGCTTCAGCGGTCGCATCCGTGCAACCGACAATAGCAATCGATCTCTGGTCTTTATCCGGCAGATGCCCCTTATAATACAGCACAGGTGGCGGATCATCCATTGACCTCAGGCGTGTCGGGTATTCATCATCGAGAAATGTCACTACTGATATGCCCTCTTCAGAAAGTCGCTCGATTCGCTCGCCCATCATTGTGATAGATTCCTGAGAGCCGAGTATCTGTTCGGCATGTTCTTCCGAAAGGCGTGGAAGATCGGTCAACTGTTCGAATGATGCTGAGTATACATTCTCCGGTGATCCAAACACAGAGAGAATCGTCTGGAACAATTTAGGTCCGACGCCTCCCGGTTCGCGAAGTGCGAGAACCACACTGGTTGTATAGATATCATCCATGACAGTTCGACTACCTCCGGGAAAAAGGTAAGCGGCACATCAGATACTGTCAAGACCATTTCGGAAATGATGTGTAAACCACAACCTATATAGGGGGGTATGTATTCCTCTCTCTGCCCGAAACATGAGTCACATGTTCTGAGTGCCCGCAGGGGCTGTGCCCCTGCAGATACTGTGTTATAACTGTCTGCAATGCGATATGCTGAACACACAACCTGACAGCTACTGTGTGCACTTTTATAAAGCATCAAGTAACAGATGAAGTTGCCTGCTGTCAGTCAACAATACTAAAGAGGATTATTTTACTACGCCACGTTTGGAAGACTCGAAGAATTCTTTGATTTCGATGAGTTCGGGGATCATTTCCATTTCATTCTCAATTCGAGAAAATGCCTGTGATGTATTCAACTTGCTGCGGAATAGAATCTTGAAAGCCCTGCGAAGTATCCTGACAGTATTTTCGGGAAAACCGCGCCGGGTCAGCCCGACATGGTTGACATCGATAACTCTTAGCGGATAACCGCCCATGAGCGCATACGGACAAACATCCTGCACTACTCTGATTCCGCCTCCAATAATCGCATGCCTGCCGATTCTGACAAACTGATGTACCGGTACAATCCCGCCGATAATCGCCCAATCCTGAATTGTCACATGCCCGCCAAGATTGACGGAATTCGCCATTATCACCCGGTCGCCGA
>JAJRZO010000382.1 GCA_024275215.1 Candidatus Zixiibacteriota bacterium
ACTCACCTCCTCATAGGTTAGGTATGCCATAGTGTAAACCATCTGACCGGTATAAAGTGTAAAGGATGTGACCGGTATATACCAAAATGGTCGGGGAGACGGGATTTGAACCTGCGACCTCCTGACCCCCAGTCAGGCGCGCTAACCAAGCTGCGCCACTCCCCGACGCAATTTTCTATATATGCAACGGTATCAGTAAATCAAGACAAAAGTTCGATCAGGGATTCTATTTCTTTCTTAATAGCAACCAGTTCTTTTTTGAGACGATTCTTCCCCTTCGTCTTTACGGCGCTTTTGATCCGGTCTTTCCTGTTGTTCTTAATCTGCTGCCTCGCGCCTTCAATCGTGTAGCCCTCTTCATAGAGCAATCTCTTGATTTCGAGAAGAAGTTCTATCTCTTTCTTTTGGTAAACACGATTACCGCTGCGGTTTTTCTTTGGTTTAAGAGTGGGAAACTCTTTCTCCCAGAAACGAAGCACATACGGTTTGACCCCGACTATCTGAGCAACTTCTGAGATCGAGTAATAAAGCTTGTCAGGAGCGATGTTTGATACCTTCAAGGCCTCCCCCACAACAGGACTCAGCAACCATATAATAGAACTGAATTGAATATATAGACTTGCGAGGCGGTTGTCAAGCCGGTGGTTTAATTTTCCGACCTTAAGTCCCTACTCATCAACTCACTTACAGCCTGCAACGGATCTTTTTCTTCAAAAAGTATCTTGTAGACCTGATCTGTGATGGGCATCTCGATCTCAAGTTTTTTGGCGAGATTATAGACTGACCGTGTTGTATTCACGCCTTCGGCCACCATAACCATCTGCGAAAGTACTTCGTTCAGGGTCTGCCCTTTCCCGATACATTCTCCCACATACCGATTTCGAGAATGCTTCGACATGCAGGTCGTGACAAGATCGCCAATACCGGACAATCCCGAAAAAGTTAGCGGATCAGCGCCAAGATTACGCCCAAGGCGAGCAATCTCGGCAAGCCCTCTTGTCATAAGCGCGCCTGCTGTGTTGTCACCGAATCCGAGTCCAGCGCTGATTCCAGCCGCAATCGCTATGATATTCTTAACCGATCCTCCAAGCTCAACACCGACAATATCAGTTGATGTGTAAAGCCTGAATGTCTCGTTATTCAACAGCTTCTGCGCCTGCTCTGCGGCATCAGAGAACTCACTCGCCACTACGACTGATGTAGGAAGACTTTTCGATACTTCCTCGGCATGCGACGGCCCGGATAGTGTCACGATATTACTTTGATTCGCACTTGAGATTTCCTCGGCGATGACCTGCGACATCCGCAAACCGGTCTCGTTTTCGATACCCTTCGCACAGTTTATATACAAACTTACATCATGCTCCAGCTTCGATAGATTCGCGGCGGTTTGCCTGATTGTGTGTGAAGGAATTACGAAAAGAATGATCTCAGCATTAGTTGTGGCCCTGCTCAGATCAGATGTTACAGTGACACTATCCGGAATCCTGATACCGGGAAGCCTGTCCGGATTCTCACGAGTTTCCTGTATAGCCTTCGCGTCATTCTCGTCGAATTCCCAGATCACGACATCGTGGTCGTTCTTATTTAAGACAAGAGTCAGGGCGATTCCCCATGATCCCCCGCCGAGAACAGTTACTCGCTTTCTATTTGACATTTACCCTCTTGAACTTGTTTTCTTCACCATGAATCAGCCTGACTATATTCTGCCTGTGAGCATAAGCGATAACTGCGAAAAGTGCAATTGAGAAGATTAGCAATGTTGAATCTATTTGATGTCCCAGCACATATTTTTCAACCAGCAGTGTTACCGGCAGCGATGCAGAGGCCATCAATGACCCGGCGGAAATATACCGCGTGACGAAAAAGACTACGCCGAACACAATTACAGCGACAGCAACTTCAAGCGGCAGAATCGCAATGCAGACACCGAGCGAAGTAAGGACTCCCTTACCGCCCTTGAATCCCGCAAAAACTGTGTAAATATGACCTATAACTGCTGCACAACCACACACAACCTGAAATTGAATCTCGCTGATGGGCATATTTCCGGGATACAATGCCGGCGCAATGAACGCACTTGATGCCAGCCCCTTACCGACATCGAGCAGTGCCACGATTGCGGCGGGGAATGCGCCTGTCACGCGAAAGACATTCGTGAAACCGGTGCTGCCAGACCCGAAGTCGCGAACATCTACCCCTCTTGCGATTCGAGTCACCAGTATTCCGAACGGTATCGCACCGCACGCGTACGATGCTAATATTCCAAGGATGAGTGCAATCATATTCTATCTATGCACGGGTGCGGCATTGAGTACGTCATTCCTGCGAAGGCAGGAATCCAGTTCATTATCATGGACGGCAGACTTCCCGGTCTGCCCCATTATCAAAATATCAAGCGGACAAGCCGTTTGACATATAAGACTACTTCAATCTCGACAATAAATACCAGTCGCCGCCGATCGGTTTTGCGCCTCTATCGAGGTACATTTCGAATTCGCTACCATCGACTGTTTTGACTCTAAAACAGTTGCGATGTCGTCTTGTCCTCCAGTTTTTCGATGGTGCACCTGATGAAAATCCCCAATCCTGCCATTGTGCGATGATTTCTTCGACAACATATTCTTTTCCGTTCCAGACAAAACTCTTTGGCCGCTTCGGTGAGTTATCCTCCACGACATCGATTCTCTGAGAAATAAACTTCAATTCTCTTCACTTGTCCCTGCCAATGCCCGCAATTTCTTGAGAATCTCATCGACCTCTTGAGTTGTCAGCTTGTCATCCTCAAGAGCACTCTTGACATTATCACTTACGCTCTGAATCTTCGGAGCAATATCGGGACCCGAAATCTTCCCTTCACGAAATGCTGTTTTCAAATCACGAAAAACCTTGTGAACTTCCTCAGC
>JAJRZO010000383.1 GCA_024275215.1 Candidatus Zixiibacteriota bacterium
AGCTTTGTTGTCGCGACCGGGAACAGCCTCAAAGTACTCGATCCTGACTGGAATATCGCTTCTCTCAAGCGTCTGCCTGACACCCTTGATAGATCTTTGTGTGGAATTGCGATTATCATCAGAAATGATAATCACACTGGAGCTGTCAGCACAGAGAGCTTCTGACTGAAAGAATGTCAACGTCGCGATGACAGTGAACAGCAATATCATCGCAACAGCTCGAATATCTATAGTATCAACTTTGTACAATATTCAATGTTCTCCAGATGTCACACGTGCGAGTTCAAGTAGATTTTTTGCCTTCCAAATGGCATGAGTAGCATTTATCTACTCCTTTCACACGTTATCGACAATTAGCTCAATCACTTGAATCAAGGATTGTATCATCCACTAATTATTTTTTGAGTTCTGCCGATCACCTGAGATACAGGGTTAACAGAATTACTCTGTCTGGAGTACGGTATCAGCCGGACAAGGGTCGGCATGCACTTTTGATCCCGACTCATCGAGTTGATACCCTCTAAAGTCTATGGTGCTACTGTCGATAAATGTTGCAGATAGAGACAATCTCATGATTTGGTTTAGCAAACAGGAAAAATACATAGAGAATTTTCATCAATTAGGTGGAAGAAGGTCTCGAAGAACATACTGTCACGTGAAAAGGGCGAGGAATATACCATGAAGCTCATAAGAAGTGAATACAAGCTGCTGGTTCTTCTGATAGCGCTTGCAGCGTTACTAATTCCATACTCCGCATCAGCCGGCACATCTGGAAAGATAGCGGGGACAATTTACAACGCTGAAACAGGTGAACCTCTTGCAGGTGCAACAGTGACAGTCGAGGAATTCGATATAACCTGTGTTACTGACGCCGATGGCGAGTACTATCTTATTAATGTACCGGTTGGCAAATACACTCTGATCGCACAATCTCTCGGTTACGAATCTCTTGCCAAACATGAGGTGAGAGTTCTTCTTGACCTGACAACTCCGATCAGTTTTAAGCTGCTACCCGGAACGATCCAGACCGATCAGGTCGTCAGAGTAATGGCCGACAGGCCGCTGCTGAGAAGAGATCGGACAGCATCAGTCAATGTTGTCACAAGAGATGAGCTGAGACATCTTCCAAATGCTCTCTCGATCAACGAGATAGTCAACATTACTGCCGGTACGGTCACCGATGCTGATGGCTACCTTCACGTACGAGGTGGCAGAGATGGCACGAACAGCTATTACTTCGATGGCATTCCGGTACAGGATCCATTCTATGGCAGTGTGGGGACACGAATAGCGCCGGATGCGCTCGAAGAGATCGATGTTGTTCCAGGTGGGTTTTCGGCTGAATACGGCGAAGCTCTTTCAAGTGTTATCAGTGCTATGACACAGGAAGGATCAAACAAGTATCACGGCAAGCTCAGGCTCTATGACGGACTGACAAAAACTTATAATGTCAACACAGGCGAATTCAGCGACCTTCGACGAGTTGGCCGTAACAGTGGAATCGGCAATATCGGTGGTCCTGTACCGTACTTGTATGAACAGTACAAGGCGACATTCTTCAGTTCAACGGAAATTAGAGAGCTTGAAGGATACCTGCCGCACAATGATGTAAGATCGGTTTCACAGGTGGGCAAATTATCTTTTCAGCCCATACCCAACATGAAAATCAACATGTTCGGCAATTACTACAAGGCAAAGAAACACCGGTATGTGCACAGAGATGTCAATGGTCTTTCCTATGATTTTAATCTCGACGGTGCCGGATTGATCAAAACGGAGTCATCCCGCTTCGGCTTTCGCATGACACTGACGCCAAGAGCGAATATAGTAATGAATGCAAAATTGAATCATTTTGAAAGCTGGACAAAACTTGCACCGGAGCATCTGTTCGATCTCTACTGGACTGAATGGCCCGGATACTCGGAAGATGAGAACGGGAATTATAACGGTACTATCGATGATGACAACTATATAGCGAGCGAGGACTATTTCTATTCAGGATTTACTGATGGAAGCGATTTCTATCCGGTCTACTCATATAGATTCAATTCATACAAGAGCTTGTCGGGAGACATACTCGTGCAGGCCAACAAGCACCATCAGGTTAAAGTTGGTGCTGAGTACAGATTCAACAGACTGAATTGGGACAGCAAACAGTTCTTCAATTCGACACCCTATGGTGAAAAGTATGGTGTCAAGCCAAGATATGCGGCAGCGTACGTGCAGGATAAGATCGAACTTCAGGAGATGGTGATAAATGCGGGGCTGAGATTCGATTACCTCAATTCCGCCATAGGATACTGGGACAACCCGGTTACGAAGAACAACTGGATGACCGCTGAACCGAAATCCCAGATTTCGCCAAGGTTCGGTATGTCACATCCGATATCAGATCATACTGTGATTCACTTCAATTATGGTCTTTACTTTCAAGTACCGTTGTACTCTTACATGTACACGAACCTGCAGGGAGAGTTGAACTCAGGATTCCCACTTGTCGGCAATCCTAATCTTGAACCGGAGAAAACAGTCGGTTATGAACTCGGTGTCAACCACACGCTGGATGATAATACCGCACTGAAACTTGTTACATATTACAAAGATATTTCCAATCTGACGACAACTCAGTTGATTCGCTATCCGGGTGGAACATACGTCGCCTACGATAACGCAGATTACGGTTCGGTCAAGGGGCTGGACATTGTCCTTACAAAGAGAAGAACAAACAATCTGGCTGGGTCAATAAACTACAGCTACATGATCGCCCGTGGAAATGCCTCGTATCCTTATGAAGGATACTACGATTACTATACTCAGGATGATCCGCCTGTCGCACCGGTAAGAGAGTATCCACTGGCATTCGATCAGAGACACACGCTCACTGTCAACTTTGATTATCGCACTCCGCGAAACTACAAAGCAAGGCTGTTCGGGGTCAGAGTTCCAAGTTCTGCTGGTTTGAATGTGCTGTTTAATTACGGCAGCGGGATGCCATACACGAGAACCGACAACGAAGGCAGAAGGATCGGCCTGCTCAATGAAGGACGCATGCCATCGACAAATACAGTCAGCATGAAACTGAACAAAGATTTCTATCTTGGCAAGACAAGCGGTTCATTCGTGTCTGTCTTCCTCGAAGTCGAGAATCTTTTCGATCGCAGAAATGTAATAAATGTCTATTCAAACACGGGCAAACCTGATAACGACGGGTGGAATCCATCGCTGGCAAATGATCCGGACGGACCGGGACCGCTGACGGCCAGTGATGTTACCCGCGTCAGGCGATTGCTCGCAAGAGACCCGCAGAATTTCGATACACCAAGACAGATTCGATGGGGCATAGAGTTGATATTCTAACCAGTTGTGTGGAGTGCAATATATGTCGAGAATAGCAATTAAGATCACGGTTTTGGCGATTGCGATCACATTTGTGGCGGTGCCATTCGCGGTATCACATGCTGTTTCGCTTTCGTCCAATTATCCGCCGGCACCAGTTCAGGACAATGTCCTGCATGACAAGGGTAATATACGTGTCACAGTAACAAACTGGGGCGAGATCGGAGGATATTCAATCCGCAGGCCATCAGGTGAATGGCCGAAAAATTCCGGCCACGAATATCTTGCTGAAATCAAGTACTGGATGGGCGCTGTCACTGAGAACGGTGATACAGTCGTCGTTAATACGGAAGATGATCTAATGCCGATCCCTTCCCTTGTCTCCGGCAATGAGACTTACGGCATAAGGATGTCAACCATTGATTCGACTTACAATTATGATGTGTCTGATACTACAGGGATGGGACATGGCAGACCATCATACGGCTGGCAGGTATATGATCCGGAGACCAGACAATGGAGATACAATAGTATCTGGGATCCGATCGCCGGGGAATACTTCGATGGTGGTCCTATCGCTCAGCAGGAAAGCCATTTCCGCATGAGCGATGACGCTCTTGGTACAAGCCAGCTCGGCCTTGAGATAACTCACACTGTCTATCAGTGGAATTTCAGCTACAACGAAGATTATCTGTTCGTTGTGCTGCAAATCACAAACGCAAGTGAGCAGGACTATTCAGATTTCGCATTCGGCCTTTACTGCGATTTTGATATCGGTGGTGATGACGGTCACGGCGAAAACGGCAGGCTGGGCGATCTGGTAGCATTCGACGAAGAGCGGAATCTCGCGTGGACATATGATGAAGATGCGTATGACCCGGGATGGGGGCATGATGTCGAAACAGGCGTCATGGGAACGAAGTATATCGAAACTCCCGACGGGATCGGAATGACATCATTCCGCACAGGAGAATGGGTAAGCAAATACACGGATCAGGAGCGATTTGAGTTGATCAACAGCGATCAATTCGATGAGAGTCTCCCTCCGAACGATCAATACTATATCCAATGCACACGGGGAATAGATCTTCAGGCGGGCAAGACTGTCAGAGTGGTGTATGCCCTGATTGCGGGTCAGGATTCGGTGCAGCTCAAGAAGAACGCAGATGTCGCTCAGTGGATCTACGACAACAAATTCGTCGGCCCGGAACCGCCAAGCCAGCCGAAACTTTTTGTCAAGGCAGGCGATGACAAGGCCAGACTCTGGTGGGATAACTCATCGGAAAACTCAATTGATCCATCGACCGGTGAAATCGATTTTGCCGGATACAAACTCTACAGATCGACTGACTACGGCCTTACATGGGGTAAGAAGATCAGGAACGAAGATGGCAGCATCGGGCCGGGGTATGTTCCCATAGCAAAGTATGAAAAACTCGATGTTGATGACATGATTCCGCATACATTCATCGACACCACAACAATAAACGGTTTCGACTACTGGTACTCACTTGTCGCATTCGATGCAGGCGATGAGAATATCGCTTCGCTCGCATCGGCAATCGGCACGCCCGGTTCCGATCCGAACGCTGTCGAGGTGCGGCCCAAATCGCTCCCTGCCGGATACTATCCGATTGAGAAAACTATATCTCACACTGTTGTAAATCAGGGCAGGCTGAGCGATGGAAG
>JAJRZO010000384.1 GCA_024275215.1 Candidatus Zixiibacteriota bacterium
CGTATTCTCGGCAGTAAGCGCAGGCGTCGTACCGTCAGGGTCGGATGATGATATGTTGAAGTTCAGATTCGATCCCTCGGCTACCGATTTCGGGCCGATTGAATCAAGAACTGGTGGCCTGTTGGTCTCGGTGACTGTGATTGCCACTATCTCAGAATCGGACGACGTGCTATCAGACGCAATGAATGTAACATTATAAACGCCGGACTGGACATAATTAGGGTTGAAGTCAAACGTACCTGTACCATCACCATTATCAGTGAATGTTGCATTTGTCGGAATGTTCTCTGCTGTCAGAGTGGGAATCGTACTGTCAGCATCAGTGGCAGAGACTCCGAAATTGAGATTAGCACCCTCAGCTACCGATTTAGGTCCAATTGAATCGAGAACCGGAGCCGCCGCAAACGCGGAAACCGGCGATAGAATAATAATCACCAGCGACACCAGCAACAGAATCTTGAATGACTGTTTCCGTTCAGTATTCTCCACAGGAGCGATCCTCATATCCTCATCCTTTCCCCAATCGACACAGACCAGTCCAATTAGCTGGGCCGGATCGCGGGAAACTCGCCCCTCTTGTCAGAAGGGCGAGTATCGACTTTGAATCTCTATTTTGACAACACCATCTTCTTAGTATCTCTTCGGTCACCAACCTGCAGACTATAGAAATAGACGCCGGAAGCCTGCAACTCTCCGCTCGAATTTGTGCCATTCCAGACAACATCATACAGGCCGGGAGCCAGTTCGCTATCCATCAGCGTCGAGACAGTCTGACCAAGAACATTGTATATGACCAGCTTGACCGGCTGTATCTCGCTGCCTCCGATTGCGAAACTGATATTCGTGCTCGGATTGAACGGATTCGGATAGTTCTGCTTCAATTCAAATGCAGCAGGCAAAAGACCTGATTTCTCGAAAACCGGTATATCTCGACCATCAGGAGTCGAAAGCACGACATTGTGCATTTTCACATGTTTCTCATCCGACAACGTGCTTCCGGATTGATATACTGGAATAGTCACGAGTGATCCGAGACCGGCATCAATCACATTATCCATGTCGGAAGGATCGAAAAACAGCAGGACTCTCAGACGCCCATCGCTGATCTCATTCGATCGCAGCCTGAATCCGTATGATCTGTCTGTCAGTGCCGGATTACCGAGTTCAATATCATACGGATCGTATGTCAAATCGAATTGGACGCCAGCCACTTCGGTCGGCAAATCGGCATCTATCCGGATTTCATCTATTTCGCCACTGATTGATTCACCCGGAACAACATCGAGTGATGCAGGATCACCAGTATATGCAAACTTGGGCATCATGGAGGATGGTGTTCCCGCAAAGATCATATTGATGATCCCGACAAGATCAACGACATTAACATCAGTGTCGCCATTGACATCACCGGCGCGGAATTGTCTTGTCGTAAGAGGATATTCACCTATGATATAGGCAACGATTTTCACGAGATCATCGACATCGATTCTCGTGTCGAGATTGACATCGCCGATAGCGTCAACAGCAACCGCACCCATCGTATCGACAACAATATCCACCGATCCCTGACTGGGATCCGGACTGATTGAGGCACGGCCATTATCAAGCTTGAATCTGTAATAGCCGGGGATTGCCGCCGGATTGATCGAAAACCAGCAATTGAAAATCGCGCTCGAAGATACCGGTGGTCCTATTTCCTCATTTGCAAGCCCAAATGTTATTACTCTCATAATACCTGCACCGATATTCTCGGTGTAGAGTTCGAAGCCGGC
>JAJRZO010000385.1 GCA_024275215.1 Candidatus Zixiibacteriota bacterium
TGATAAAGGCAGGGGAGACACCACGAGAAGTCTGCAAACGAGCCTGTGATCTAATTGTTGAATCGGGAGCGAATCTTCTTGGAATAGCTTTGAACAACATGAAAGAAGCTCTGCCATACTATTATAACTACCGCTATTACGGTTACCAGTACCTTCCAAAGAAATGAAATGCTGAATGTTCTGACGGTTGATGTCGAGGACTGGTTTCATGTCCATGCCTTTTCCGATGTATACCCTGTTGATTCCTGGGATTTCCAGCGAACACGGATAGTGGGGAATGTCATCAGGACGCTTGAGATTCTCGATGACCATAATACCAAAGCGACTTTTTTTGTCCTCGGATGGATTGCGAAGAAACTTCCTGAGATCGTCACGTTGATTGCTGATCGCGGACATGAGATCGCATCGCATAGCCAGCACCACAAGCTCGTTTATGATATGTCACCTGATGAATTCAGGGATGATCTCAAGCAATCTATCTTGTACATCGAGCAGGCAGCGGATATCACAGTTAAGGGATATCGCGCACCGAGTTTCTCGATCCGCCCCTCGGACGAATGGGTGTGGGATATTCTCACCGAGTGCGGAATCGAATTCGATTCGTCCATTTTCCCCGTCAAACACGATACTTACGGCAATCCATCAGCTCCGCGTTTCGCCTATGATATTGTACTGGAAGATGGCAGGTCGTTGCTTGAGATTCCGCCTGCAACAGTAAGATTTGCGGGGACGAATATTCCAACTGCCGGTGGTGGGTATCTGCGGATGTTCCCATACTGGTTTATCAGTAAATCAATCAGGCGGATCAACAGGGAAGGACATCCTGCTGTAGTTTATTTCCACCCGTGGGAACTGGATCACAATCAGGAAAAAGTGCGCGCATCGTTGAAGAGTCGTATCAGGCATTATACGAATCTGAAAACATTTGAGTACAAGCTTCGGAGGCTTTTGAGTGAGTTCGGATTCACAACAATAGGCGAAGTCTTCATGGAACACAAAGACAATGCTGTTTATGGAGAATAATTAACGATACCAACTTGCTTTGACCTGTACAAATCGATATATAGCGTTGGATACGATATGTGGTATGAGTTATGAATGATAGAAAATCTGTTGTAGCGGTTCTCAAAACACGACCGGAAACGGTTGTCGAGGATTATGTAAAGCTGGGCGAGATGGCCGGGCTTGGCAACGCCCTGGATTCAGGTGCAACAACGATCCTGAAGGATAATATTTCATGGCATTTGCCATTTCCCGGCGCGAACACTGTCCCGTGGCAGCTTGAAGGCGCAATTAAAGCGCTGAAATCACAGGTGTCGGATGCTCTCGTTGCAGTTCACAATAACACTGTCGTCACTGATCCGTATGTTGGCGGGAAGTTGCTGAAACTCAAGAAAGTCTACGAAAAGTACAGCATTCCTGAGAGATACAATAATGATCCGAATGACCTCAAGTGGATTAAGTACAAGCCAAAAGCAAAAATGCTCGTTCTTGACAAGATATTCCCGGAGGGCATCAGCATACCGGAATTTTTTCTTGGAAAAAATATCGTTCATCTTCCAACTGTCAAGACGCATATTTACACTACCACAACAGGCTCTATGAAAAATGCTTTCGGTGGTTTGCTGAATACGAAGCGTCACTACACTCATTCGGTTATCCATGAGACTCTTGTCGATCTGTTGAACATCCAGAAGGAGATTCATCCGGGGACATTTGCGTTTATGGATGGCACGACCTGCGGCTCTGGACCGGGACCACGTACGATGACCCCTCATGTCAAGAACTACATTCTCGGGTCCTCGGATCAGGTCGCGATCGATGCTGTTGCTGCGAAAATGATGGGGTTCGATCCGATGAGCTTGAAATACATCAGACTGGGGCATGAGCATGGTCTTGGTTGTGGAAAAGTAGAAGACATTGAGATAGTCGGTGAGGATGTCTCCGATGTGAATTTCAAGTTTGAAGTTGGTGATAACACCGCTTCCCGCGTCGGTGACATGTTCTGGTTCTCGCCGCTGAGAGTATTCCAGAAGCTTCTTTTTCACACTCCGCTGGTTTACATTTTTGTGTTTGCATCAGCAATATACCACGACCGAATCTGGTACCCATCGAAGGGCAAAAAGATTTTCAGCGACTGGCTGGAAAATACGGAATGGGGAGAGCTGTTCAAAACCTATTGAATATCTCATCAGCGAGGCCGCAACCTGATGCAATCATCGCAGGGCGCGCCGTAACGTATTGTGAGACAGCGCGTTAATCCACCCACAACATTCTTCTGCTATCTGAGCAATTTCCACTTTTCGTAGATCGGCTGCGTTGATTTTCTTGACAATTCCATGATTTGTCTTATCATTATAACATTGACTGACGATGAGTTGCTCTTGATGACTTACACACCTGTGTTCCTCATTCAGGTGTGCAATATCTCAACTGATGCGGGCCGACAATGAACTATGATTTGCACCCTCGAACGGTTCTTGCTGTTTTCCTGCTTTCGGTGACCATTGTATTTCTTTTAGGGTCACCGGCTTTGTCAGCCCCGTTGAACACTCCTCCGCATTTCACCAACTGCCCGCAGGAATGGCTCACGACGAGTTGCACAAACATGGTAGTATATGATTTCGACGCCGAAGATATTGACCCCGGCGATGATGTGACATACTATTTAGGTCCGGAAACAGGGGGCGCGATCAACTCGATCACAGGTGTTTGGGAGTGGGGAGCCAATGATGTCGGAGTGTATCATTTCACTATTATAGCTGTTGACAAATCAGCAGATTCCGCATTTTGCGAATTTATCGTTGCTGTAGGAACCGAAGCTCCGTACTTCACCGGCTGCCCGGATGATACGAATGTAACAACAGTAGTGATTGGCGGCTTGATAGAAGGCTCGGTCACTGCGATTGATCCGGATGAATGTCCCAAGCCACTGCATTATTCTCTTGTCGATTTCACGGGACCGGGGATGTTTTATCTTGACTCGATCAGTGGTGAGTGGTCGTGGTTGACCCATACGAGCGATGATTTCATCGGAGAGTTCATTGTGTCTATTGCTGTTGACGATGGCGCTGAATCTGACTTGTGTTCGTTCACCATCAATGTTCTTCCGACATTTGACATCTGGATCGGCGCTGAACTGTTGCAGCCGCAGGGCAAGATTGCTGAATTGCCGATATATTTTTCAGATGAAACCGATTATATCGCCGGTTTTGATTTTCTTGTCGAGTATGATAGAAAAATGCTCACGTTCATTGAAGCTGAAATGGGTTCGGATCTCGGACCTGACGGTTGTGCGTGGGAATACTTTACTTATCGGTATGAAAACACAGGCGGTTGTGGTGGTTCTTGTCCGAACGATCTTCTTCGGTTTGTCGCTTTGGCTGAGTATGATCTTTCCCCGCCATATCCGTCATGCTACGCCGGTGATGCAATCGAACTCCTGAAAATGCGTTTTCTTGTTACCGGTAATGCTGATTTTCAGTGCAAGTTCTCTCCGGTTAGAT
Organism: Candidatus Zixiibacteriota bacterium; assembly: GCA_024275215.1. GTDB lineage: Bacteria > Zixibacteria > MSB-5A5 > JAABVY01 > JAHJOQ01 > JAJRZO01. Next base: position 3,507 of record JAJRZO010000385.1, read on the forward strand.
TCTACTGGCTTGACTGTGGCGACAATACGGTTTCGAGTGTCTCAGGCGATACACTTTGGTTATCAAGCAAAGTTTACTATCTGGATGCTTACCTCACTCCGGTCTATCTACCGGTCACGGGCAGGCATGGCATTGGCGGCCATACCGGTATTGAAGGCGTGGACTGTCTCGCAGGCGGGTCTTCCAGCAACGCACCTGTTGAAGGTATAATTTTCAGAGGAGGAGGCATCAAGACAGAGTGCCTCTCAAACATGATAATCTATGGTGATCTGAATCTGAATCGCACACCAAACGAAGTTGCGGATGTAATACTTTTCCTTGCATATTTTACCTATGGAACCGGCGTATTTACGATAGATTTACCGGCACAGATCGAGGCATCTGATGTCAATCGTGATGGCAGAGTGCTCACATCAGGCGATCTCGTATACATGATAAACATTCTTCAGGGACTACCTGTCATTGAACCTGTGAAACTTGCCCATTTCGATCAGGGTGTGACGATTTATTCACACAGTACTGTTGATGGTATGGTTATTAATTCGAGCAGCGAATCGGAAATAGGTGCGATCTATATGCGATGTCAGATAGATGAAAGCGCTCCTGATCCGGTCCTATTGTCAGATGACATGCAAATGAAATGGAATGTGTCAGATGGAGAACTACGTATAGTGATCTATTCGATGTCAGGCAACGCAATTCATCAGGGTGACAATGATATCATACTGCTAAAAAATGTGAGCCATCTTGAAATCAAAGACATCTCTGCCTCAGACAGATACGGGTCTATATTAAATACCAGACATGAAAGCAACCCAATGCGATCAGGTCTTGCACTTGTTGGAAATGTTCCGAACCCGTTTAATCCGAGTACGGAATTTCGTTTCTACCTGCAGTGGAGTTCAGGATGGATGATCGAAATTTTCAACATCACTGGACAAAAGGTGGATGAAATAGATGGCTATGATCGCGCAGGACTTGTTTCAGTAATTTGGAATGCTGGTAACCATCCATCCGGCGTTTATCTGTATCGCATTACTGCTGGTGATGATGCGGTTACAGGCAAGATGATCCTGATGAAATAAATTCTCTTTCCATTTCATGGTTTTTGCTTATATTGGATTTTCATGAAGATCATTATTGCATTTATTATCATGATTGCCCTAACTGTATCGGCTAATGCTGAGCAGTTCATCCTCAGGCCGACTGCCGAATGCTGCGATAGTGATACGGTTTTCATGCCGGGAAGCTGGATGGTTCTTCTCGACGAGAACGGCACTGTCGGCAGAGTTGAACTCTCAAAGCCCGGGCCATTTGTTCTGAACGGTATTGGCAAGGGCAAGTACGATATGATTGTCGGCGCGGAGGGGTATTATCCGAAAAAGTTCACCGATATGGAAATCGGGGCGGACAGCAACTTTGATTACGAGCTGGTCCGCGTTCTGATGCCTGTGACAACTTCGGTTCTCGAAGGACACCTCATTATCAGATTCAGGAAGATGACTAAGAATAAGCAGATCAGGAAGATCCTGGATGATGTCGGGGTCGGGGTGCTGAAGGATGGCCGTTCAAAGAACGATTCAAAAAAACCAGAACATAAGATCGATCGCTTGTACAGCTATGCTCAGGTACATGTCACATACGATCGATCAGCAAATGTCCGTGATTTGATCGAACGGATTCTTCTTGTTCCGAGTGTCACAGACTGTAAGCCAATAAGCTTCGGTTTCGGGAAATAGAA
>JAJRZO010000386.1 GCA_024275215.1 Candidatus Zixiibacteriota bacterium
ACTATCTGCAATGCAATATACTAAATACACGGCAGCACAGCTACCGTGTGCACTTTACGAGGCAACTTAACTTTTTCAACACGCCTCTTCGCGGGGGCGACAAAGCCAGAACTCCACTTGTGTAAATCAAAGCTTTTGAGACAACCTCCAGACACCCACCGTGCGCAAGTCGGGTTTCCTGCAGGCTCCGCCTGCCGCGGAACACCGACCTGCTCAGGAAAACTACCGAGCGCAGAGCGCAGTCTGTAGCAAACAGACCTGCAAGACACACGATTTCGATTGCCAGGAAACAATGTGCTGCTATCTTGATGGCAGAAATACTTATGTGAGGTAACTTCATGATAAAGCTTGATGACCATGTTGATGATCTTCTCGAAAAATACCCGGCACTCAACACATACCTGATGAGAAAAGGGATCATGTGCGTGCAATGCGGCGAAGTATTCTGGGGTACAATCGCAGAGCTGATCCAATCGAAAGGTCTGAATGTCGACTCGATACTTGCCGAGATCAACGAAAATTTCGGAAATTGGGAATAATCCATCGAAGGCGGTGGACATCTTCGTCTGCCTTATAACTTGTAAATATGCGGACATGAACATTGGGTAGCCACAGAGACATTCAGGTCCCCTGAATGAATCTATTCCACTTATTCAATGTATAAAATGAAAGTGTTACCGGATTGGGAAAGTGTTATCAGGATCGACATAAATGCAAAGGTGAAATGAGCAGTCATGAACATAGCTGCGTGAAAAACAACTCCTAAACCGGAAAGGAATAATAATGCCTGATTCACAAACAAGTAGCAAGAATCTGAATCGTGACATGGAGCGAGTAATAAATGACACTGAACATTTCCTCGAGGACCTCAAGGGACAGAAACACCTGAAGAAACTGCTCAAAAAAGACATCCATCGTCTCAGAGAACACTTGCATGGACTTATCGATCATATATCTCACCTTGAGGAAGATCATACCGGTTAATTCGCAGGAATTACCCGAATAGGATTTCGAATAGCGTTGCAGGTCAAGCAGGCAGGAGACCACTTGACCTGCATTGACTGCTACGCACTGACATTTGTTTAACTCAGATGAATCCATTCCCCTGAATGCCACGTATAATCTTGTAATGCTACTGGATTAGCGGAGTGTTTCTCCAGTTGTGACCCGGCACGAATTGTGGGATCATTATATGAAACGTGCGAATCTGCCTGAAACAACTTGGCTCGTTCTCGTACTTGTCGCCATAATCATCCTTCCGAATATATCAGTTGCGGGCGTAGTTGTCGGCACTATCTACGATGCTTATACCAATCAGCCGGTTCCATATGCTACTGTCCGTGATGAGTCAACCGGACAATCAATGTCGGCAAATGAGAATGGAGAATACAGGTTAAGGCTCAGCAACGGCGAACATCACCTGAAACTCACGCATCTCGCTTATCGCTCAAAGATAATTGATGTCACCGTAATCGATTCCAATGTCACTCACGATGTTGCCCTTGTGCCTGTGCGCGTTGAGGTACCGGGGATTACCGTCTCGGCTCATGCTCTCAGTGCAGGTCAGCGGATCATTGTTGAAGCGATCAAGAGGAAAAAAGAGATTCTCTCCAAAGTCAGGAGTTACACTGTTAAAGCGTACACTAAACTCGTGGTCCGCAACGAGGGTAAGAACGATTCGTCAAGCATTGTATATCTCGTGGAGACTCAACTCAAGTCATTCTGGGAAAAACCTGACAAATACAAAGAAATCGTAACTGCACGCAGAGTATCGGCGAATCTGGAGGGAAAAGACGCCGCCGTAACTGTCGGTGAGATTCTCAACTTCAACAAGAACAGACTCGATATCGCTGGTGATCGTCCTGTGGTTTCACCTACCGCCGATGACGCGCTCGATTTCTATAACTATTATCTTCTCGATACACTCGTTCTCGATGGGAAGCAGGTATTCAGGCTGGAAATCGAGCCGCAGAACGATGTCGATCCGATGCTCGCTGGTGAGATTCTGATAGCCGATTCAACATACGATGTCGTCGGTGTGGATGCAACATTCAGCAAGGGCGTGGAAACGCAATTCTTCAAGAATGTCAGATTCATCCAGAAGTATGGAATATTCGAGGATGAGTTCTGGATGCCAATCGAGATTCGTCTCGAAGTAGATATTGACTTGCCTGTTCCGCTTCTGCCGGTCTATTTCATCGATTATGTCGCAGCGCTGCATGAATACGAATTCAATATCGAACAACCTGAAGGTACATTCGATGAGTATGTGCTCGAAATCGACGAGGGCGTTGATGATGTCGATTCATCCACATGGGAACAGGGGCAGTTGATTCCTCTGACTGTCGAGGAACTCGGCGGATACAAACGCATCGATTCGGTGGCTCATGCTCCGAAATCGATTCCGAAACTGCTGCTTGGGGGTGGTCTTGCGGCGATGTATCTCACGGTCGCGCCGAATGATTTTTTCCATTTCAACAGGGTGGAAGGAACATACATCGGGACAGGGAAAAAGTTCAGGAATCTTGTTCCCAATACTGAGATCAGATTGAGAACGGGTTATGCTTTCACCGGCAAGTATTGGCAGCACGATTACAAGGCGAAATATACTATCGATGAAAAACGGAAGCTGAAACTTCTGGTCGGATACCACAACAGGATCACACATCGTCCGACAATAGTGTCACAGGGGGATGCTAATCCGACATTTATGGCGGCGTTTTCAAAGACAGATCCATTCGATTACTATCTCGAAAAAGGATTCGATCTCGGTATCGGCATGAAATTACTTGATCATACACGATTGAAAGTCAACTATCTCGATCAGAATCAGTATTCTGTCCCGACCGCGACAGATTTCGGAGTCTTCTCGACTACAAAACATCATCGAATAAATCCAATAATCGATGATGGTAAACTCAGGGCTGTGTCGATGTTGTTTGAATATGATTCGCGGAATCTTCTCAGGATCAAAGGTGAGGATATATACGAGTTTACTAATTTGTACACAACTCTTCAGGCAGGAATCGAGGCGTCCGATCCACATACGATTGCGAGCGACTATCACTATCGGCGTTACTATGTACGATTTCATCGAAAACAGCAGACGCTTGGACTCGGAACTACTGAACTTTCGATGTTTGCCGGCGCATCTGATATGTCATTGCCTGTACAGAAAAGTTTCGCTGTAGATTTCGGGTCGGGACCTCTTACCCACAATCTATATTTCAAGACGCTTCCCGACACCAACTATGTCGGTGACAGAGCCGCAGCATTCTATATCACTCATGACTTCGGGCGGTACCTGTTTGCGAAAAGCGGAATACCATTGATTCGGGATATTCCATTTTCATTGGGCGTATTCTATGGAGCATTCTGGACTGAGCAGAGAAATCCGACCGGAGCATGGAATAGTGTCGTATATGCGGAGGCAAAGAAACCATTCAGCGAAATAGGATTTCATATCGGCAGGATTCCACCATTGAATTTCAAGGCCTATTTTGCATGGAATTTGTCAGACTATGATTCCAGACGGTTCACAGTAAGCCTCGGCGGTTTCCTCGTCGAATAATTGTGCTCTGGTCATTGCGAGCGAAGCGTGGCAACCTCAGTTTTTTGGAATATTATATTATTCACGGCAGATGTCCAGAGGCTGTCCCAAAAGCTTTGATTTACACAAGTGGAGTTCTGGCTTTGTCGCCCCCGCGAAGGCGGGGGTCCATTTAACATCAACGCATTCAATGGATTCCCGCCTGCGCGGGAATGACGCTACTTATTTCCGTAAACAGAATTACCTGTA
>JAJRZO010000387.1 GCA_024275215.1 Candidatus Zixiibacteriota bacterium
CGCGACGAATACAGCCATCGCCATTACTACAGCGCCGATGATAACAACAACATCGGATATCTGCGAAACAAACTCAGGAGTACCGGGAACGAACAGCTCGGCGAAATTCGGCAACGACATCACTGCGCGAGAGAGGAAAGCAAGGAACACAAGCACCATACCGAAAAGCGCAGTCTTCCAGCCCGCAAGACCATACCGACTAAAACGATCAGAAAACGCAAAAATGGCAATAATCATCAACGCAGAAAGGATCGACCCGAGCCAGACAGGAAGACTGTTCATCTATCTGTCCCCACCATAGTCGTTACACTTACACCGTCTTACAATCACCAGCGCAAGTAGTATCAGAATTACTGTTCGTGAATACATAGCAACACTCTTTGGATGTCAAATTGTATGTTCAACGGCATACCCGCTCGTATCCATTCTTATGATAAAACCACGAGCAATGGGTTCAACAAAAACTTTGTATCGAAAAGGGCAGGAGCATTGGCTCCCGCCCTAAACGTAATCTCAATGTGAGACAATTACTTATCCTGACACACATCCTGATTGTGGAGCAGGTCCTCCAGAGAATATGTACATTATCAGGTAGACAGCATCATCGATATCGACATTGCAGCTTCCATCGGCATCACCGGCGTCAATTGGAGTCGGCGCCGGACCACCCGAGAATATGTAGTTAATCAGATAAACGACATCATCAATGTCGACCGAGCCGGATCCGTCAGCATCGCCAGGAATATATGTACTCTCTGCAATTGTGAGTGTATACTCGACTTGCTTCGTGTTGGAAGTATTATCGACAGCTTCGACAGTGAATGTAAATAAGCCGTTTTCCGTCGGTGTGCCGGTCAGCATGCCATCAGTCGCACCAAGAGTGATTCCGGCCGGGAGATTTCCAGCAACGATGCTGAAACTGTATGGTTCTGTTCCACCCTTAGCTATCACACTGTCGGTATATGAAGCATACTGTGTACCATCATCGAGCGGATCATAGATCAAGTGAAAACCGTAACTCTCCGATGTACTTGACTTCAGAATCCAGTCATTGCGGTCAACATACAGTGACCAGGGAGCACCAGCCGCATCATTCATGTAGATGATATAATCTTCTTCACGCTCATCCATATCGACAACAGTCAGGTGATAATTGCTTCCATCGTAGATATCAATATCAACCGGCATATCGAATACTTGCGGGTTGCTCGTCTGAGTCTGCCTGAGATGCAGATAGATGATATAATCATCAGGACCATACTGTTCATAAATATATGAATACCTGAATTGAGGATAATACTCGCCCCAAATCCAGTCATCGAAAAACTCATGCAGGTCCTTACCTGAAATATCCTCACAGATGTCACGGAACTCAAGCGTAGTAATGTTACCCCATTTGTAACGAGGATCATCGTAGTAAGCAGCAAGAATATCCCAGAATGTCTGATCGCCAACCACATGCCTGAGCATGTGCAAAACCCATGCGCCCTTGTCATAGACTCGCGAGTTGAAAATCGACCACACACTTGTGGTGTCTGTCACCCAGATTGTACCTCCACCTGTGTAACGCATCCCGTTCATATAATTGATGTAATCCTGGAATGTCCCCTGCGATTCGAACCAGACTGCTTCGCTGTACGACGCGAAGCCCTCATTCATCCATATCTCATGCCAGTTTTCGCATGTTATCATGTCACCATACCACTGGTGACTAAGTTCATGCGCTATGATGCTCTGGTAGTATGCGCTCGATGACATCGATGTGTTTGTTTGATGTTCCATCGAACCACCCCAGTCGAACTGAGACATACCATACTTCTCTCCGATAAACGGATATTCGCCGAACTTCTGGGCATAAGCTTCAATCATATCGACTGTGATCGGGTATGATGAGTTAGCGGATGACCAGTTCTCAGGATAGACCCAGTAATCGACAGGCATGCTGTCACCATTCATTGCAACATACCAATTCGAGAATGTCATGTAGTTTGTAACACAGATCGATACAAGATATGTCGTAATCGGATATTTTTCTTGCCAGTGCGTCGTTTTTGTGCCGTCAAGGTTATCAACTATCGATTGCAGGGTTCCATTTGAAGAACAGACGAAATTATCAGGATGTCGAATGATAATATCTACTGAATCAGCCTTGTCGTCCGGGTAGTCTTTGCATGGCCACCAGGTTCTCGCAAAATACGGCTCACTCAATGTCGTAGCCATCTTCACCGGTGGGTTCCCGTGCGTACCGAACTCAAACGCCTGAAAACCGCCCTCTGTCGGATGACCGTTGTAGTATGTTGTCAGCGTGAAAACAGATCCGCTGTCATACGGTTGATCAAGAGTGACAGTGATCAGGTTTCCGACATGGCTGTTAGTCACCTGCGACCCATTTTGGATGACGGAATCGACAGTCATATCCCAGTACAGATCGATCTGTACCTGTGTCAGGCCATCGAACAATGATGTTGCCTGCATAGTCACATAACCGTCAATGATTTCTGTTGTGAAATTGATGTCGAAATAGATTTCGTAGTAATTCACATCAAACTGCCACTGTGTTACATCAGCGTTCTTCTGTGATTCCTCCAGTTGCAACTGGCGTGCCCTTTCGAGGCGTTCCGCCTTCCCTATCCTGCACATGTCGTGGTTTTCCTGAATATAAGAGCGAAGCTTTTCAGGGGTCATTTGCCGAAGGTCATTGATGGTACCGGAATTGTGATCATGTCCGCTTTCCGCTGCAACCTGATGACCGATTCCGAGCACCATAATTACTGCAAGCGCCAAAGATGTCAGTTTGTACATTATTCCTCCTGCTTGTTGAGCACCGGCAAAATCAAGTTTACCGAATTCTCCAGAGTGTATTATTTATAATCGACAATTGAGAGTATTACTTCTGTTTTATCAAGTCAGAGAAGTACTCTGCACTTCAAGTCATTTCCATCCGTAACCTGAAGCACAACATTAAGAAACACAACAAGATCAATCTTGTCAACAGTTTCTTCAAGTTCAAACGCAGGAATAAAAGATATGGAGCTGCTCCATAATCCGGAAAATGGGAATTGCGCAAAAAATGCGCCCGAGCATCAGAAATGCTCGGGCGAAAAAATCATCAACTAATAGTTCAACTGCTATTTTACTGCAACATCCTGAAATGTATGTACAGCAGGTGCCGGAGGTGGCAACGGATTCCAGTCACACGGTGGAGGACCTGCCTGGAATATATAAGCCAGAAGGTAAGTTACGTCATCGATGTCAACAGTATGTGAACAATCGACATCTCCGACCCAAACGGCAGGACAAGGCTCAGGACCTTCATTAAAGATGTAATCCAAATCATAAACTACATCATCAATGTCAGCGATTCCGTCACAATTGACATCACCAAATGTCCAGATATAAAGATCGACAGTAACCTCGACCGGACTGTTAGTTGCCTCAGCAGACTCAACAGTAAAAGTTGTCGATGTCTTGCCAAGCGGCAGGCCAAAACCATTTACGCCAACCCAGGCCTGATCCGGAACCTCACCCGCATCAGGCTGGACATCGAGCCATGTTGTGTTTTCGATAACATCCCAGCTCATACAACCGCTTGAAGTATTCAGGATTGTCAGTGGTTGTTCATTAGTGCCTACTTGCAGGTTTTTGAACAGGAACTCGTAATGAGTCTGAGTCACCAGGATCTCCGGCGGCACAGTCTGCTCAGCTACATTGAGAGTTACCTCAACAGTCTCAGGAGGAGTTATTGAAAGACCAGCAACTACTATTACTGTATCAACATAGGTCCCGACAGCAAGACCAGTTACATCAACAGTCGCAAAAATCGTTGCGCTGTTTTCAGCGGAAGTCGGGGTCAGAATCAGCCATGAAGCATCCCAGTATGCAGTCCAGTCAAGATGCTCAGCGCCCGTATTCTGAACTGAAATCAGTCTCGTGGGCGGATTCGGATAGTTATAACACTCATAGACATCAAACGTAACTACATCAGGATTTACCTGAAGTATTGGCGGTGATTCCATTTTCCAGATTGTTACTGGAATGATCTGAGGTGAATTCTGCGCTGTCGGCGATGAGACCTGAATAGTATCATAATTCAATCCGAAGCCAAGCGAAGCTGTGTTGAAAACAATAGTAATCGGGGCTGTTTCGCCTGAAATCACTGAGTCCTCATCCGGAGTGAAAAACATCGTCCCCTGCGCGGATGTTATCGTGTAATGTAACCAGTCTCCCCCAGCATTTGTTATCAACATTTCACGATCATAAGGCTCCTGTGAACCTGACGCCGCAACGTAGAAACTGTCCGGATCGAGTTCAATAATCGGAAAACCGGATACGATTGTAAGCTCAACTGTGGCAATCTGCGGCGAATTGGATGCGTTCGGGTCTGAGACGACAATTTGGTCATAGTAAACACCAAACGACATGCCGGTAATGTCTACATTCAGATCAATCACATCGCCCGGACCGCCACTGTAAGCTGAAAGTGTCAACCACGATTCGGAATTCGATGCGGTCCACGAAAGTGTTCCCGCACCTATGTCATTGATCTGCATACTCTGTGACACAGGATTAGTCGAATCTTCCTGTGCGAGGAATTGGAAGTCGTCCGGCACAAGCTCAATAATCGGCGGGGGAATGACGACCTCGAAATTAACCTCCACATACTGTGGTGAATTCGTAGCATCCGGATCAGTCAGGGTAATCGTATCGACATAAGTTCCAGCCGATAGCCCTGTAACCGACGGCTCAATGGATACTGACGATGGTGCCGTACCCGATGAGGGATTTACATTGAGCCATGTTGAGTTCCATGTCGCTGTCCAGTCGAGTGTCTGACCACCACCATTCGTGATCTGCAATATCTGCGGTGTGGGGTCTGATCCCCCTTCATCCGCCTGAAAATTAAACTCGTTGTCAGACAGAATAAATACTGGTGGTGGCTGCGGATTTCCGATGATTACAGAGCCCTCGATGTATTCGGGGGGAAAACTCTCCCCACCGGAACCGATGTTAAACTTGAACGGTCCTGCCGGTGGAACGAATCCTGAATCAATTGGAATTATCTGATCCACCGCTCCCGGATTTGCTGTAAACCACAGGGTAGCGAGAAGACTGTCGCCCGGCTGGATCGGTGATTCAAAAATCTTGATCACTCCAATAAGGACACTGCCGCTGTCGTTGTCAATATCAACAGGTTTGGTTGCAATATGTGAAGCGTTGGAACCTATCCATGATACCGAATCCAACTCGATATCATCGTCTCTCCACCAGAATCCGAGAGACACGGCTTCAACCGTCTCATCATTGTACATCCTGATCGGAACCGAGAAATGGTCGCCGGCATCGACATTAACAATTCCCATAGTTATCGTGTCACGTTCTCCCGGATCCTGCGCGAATACAGAACCGGAAAACATCAACACAATCGCCAGGAACACAAATACGGTATAATGCTTCCGATGCATATCCCCTCCAAACTGCTAAAGGTTTTCGTTCATTTTTCGATACAACACTACCCAGTGGGAGTACAAACTCCCGCGTTTGCTTCATTCAGGCTGGTGAGACATCCACCATGGTTTGTAGACTATGCCACATGTATAATAAAGCCAGCAGTCTACATCTTGTCAAGGTACTATTGCGACAAAAGTACTGTAGAAAGAGAAGTGAAAAGGTCCGACTTGTGGAAACCAGAGTCAGTTATCACATATTGATATCTATCAGCGTTTTTTAGGGCGTTTGGCAGAGGAACGCTTTTTCTTCTCGACAATGCCCCCTTTGCCCAGCCGAGCCTGCTTTTGGATATTCTTCGTCACCCTGACGATCTCATTCTGGACCAGTTGCTGCAACGATAGAACTTTGGGGTCGAAGTCAAGAAGAGTATGTTCGAAGACCTCATCTATGGTTTCTACGAAAATAAACTCTATTTCATCGCGAAGCTGGTCTGGAAGCGCTTTGATGTCTTTCTCATTTGCTGCAGGCAGGATAATTCGAAATATACCTGCTCTGTGGGCCGCGGCGATTTTCTCTCTTATCCCTGAAACAGGCAGGACTTTCCCGCGAAGAGACACTTCGCCAGTCATCGCGATGTCGTTGCGAATTGGGCATTCGGACATTACGGATGCAATGGCAATGGAGACTGCCACTCCCGCGGATGGCCCGTCTTTCGGTATACCACCTGAAGGAAAATGTATGTGCACATCATTGTTTCCAAAATCCGAGTAATCAATTCCAAGCAGGTCTGCTTTTGATCGGATATACGAATGCGCCGCCTGAATAGATTCGCGCATGACATCGCCCAATGATCCCGTCGTAAAAACATTCCCGGAACCGGGCATACGCAGCCCCTCGACAAGCATCAGGTCTCCTCCTGATCCGGTCCAGGCCAGCCCGGTAGCGACACCGACTTCAGGCTGGGTTTCAGCCACTTCAGGTATAAAAATCGGAGTCCCAAGATAGCGTTCGAGGTTCCTCTCAGTAATCTTCCATGCAACTTTTCCCGATGCCGCTTTCTGTCTCACACACTTGCGACAAAGAACTTCAAATTCGCGTTTTAGTCCCAATATGCCTGACTCAAGAGTGTAATTACGCACTATTTTCCTGATCGCATTCTTTGAGATCTTCATATCGGAAGCAGTGAGTTTATGCCGTTTCATAAGTTTCGGCAGGATAAAACTACGGGCAATGTCAACCTTCTCAGATTCGATATAACCCGCCGACTCGATTACTTCCATTCGTTCGCAGAGTGTGTCCGGTACTGAGTCGAGAGATTCAACTGTCACAATGAAAATCGCTTCGGAAAGATCGAACGGAAGGCCGAGATATTCATCGAAAAAACACTTATTCTGTCTCGGATCAATAACTTCCACAAACAGCAATGGGAGACTATATCCAAGTTTATGCTCGGAGAGTTTATCAAGATCGTCGATCACAACTACCGGATTGCACGTTTTCAACTTGGAGAAAGCCCGAATGATCTTGCCCGGAGCAGCGCCGATAAATGTCCTGTTCCTGCCACGAATTTCTTCCACCGATGTAGTACCGGCAACATTGATGTTTATGAATTCCCTGTTAAGAGCTTTCGCGATAAGTTCCGCCAGTGAAGTCTTTCCGGTTCCTGGGGGACCGGCAAGACATAACACTGGCGTGCGAATATCAGCAGTCAACTTGCGAATGGCAAGAAAATCAAGCACCTCAGTCTTGACAGCATCGTGACCGTAGTATCCCTTTGAGATCGTCTTTTCGATACTGACTACATCGTTCTCTTCTGCTCCACGCCTGTTCCACGGCAGGCTCAGGAGAAAGTCGAGATAGTTTCTGGTCGATCCATATTCAGCCGATGCTGAAGAAAGCAGGCTTAAGCGTCCGGTTTCAAGTAAAGCCCGCTCACGGACATGATCCGGCAGATTCGGGTTTGATGCGATTTTATTCTCATAATCCTTGACAAGTTTTTCTTCGGGATCAGCGTCTCCCAGTTCACGACGAATCTCTGTGAGTTGCTGCCGCAGGTACTTTTCTCTCTCGTGTCGATCGAGGGAAAGCTCTACTTTGGACTTGAGTTCATTCTCGATACTCGCTTTGTGAAGTTCCTCCGTTATGATCCCAATAAGTATTCCGGCTCGTTCAGTTATGCTTAGTGCATCGAGCACACGCTGTTTCCAATCAAGGGGAATATGCAATTGATTGGCGACAGTATCACAGTAGAATCCCGGCTCATCGCGAGACAGATCGAAAAGATTGCAATACTCAGGTGAATAGCGATCATCAATTTTCGTCAATCGCTCAGTCAGATCAGCTATTCTCTTCGTCATGGCACGCTGTTCGTTCGGATTGCCGAAATCCTCAACGACCTCTTCCACATAAGCGATGTGATATGGTTCCTCCGTCACGAATTTCACCAGATGAACTCTTCTCTCTGCCGCTACTGTCAGAACATAGCTGTCCTTATGAGACTCCTGAATCTTGACAATCCGTGCGATGACTCCGATCTTATGCAGATCGCCGTACCGGGTTTCATCCGATGTAACTTCTTTGGCAAGCGCCAGTACTATTTCGCCATCGATTTCATTGTTCTGCCGGATCAGACTGATGCTTTGTTTCCTGCTGACATGAAGAGTCGCGACTGTTCCGGGGAATACCACCGTAGTCAGAAGCGGGAGAACAGGATATGCCGTGTCTTCAAGTGCAGTCGATTTATCTGTTGTCATTGAGCCTCTTGGTTGATGTATTCCGACCGTCACCTTCTACCATTGCTCTATTATCGGCTAATTGTGCGCACACAATAGACATCAATTGCCAATAAGTAACGAAATCGCAAAGTTTAAGGTATATTCATCGCATGGTACAGCCTCTGCAGGTCAAGCGGACTGTACGCTTGACGATCATAACAAAAACAAGTGTCAAGCGGGCAGGCCGTTTGACCTACATGTGTTTCACATGTACTGTTTCGATCTGAAACTACTGTGAAACAGCCAGCTTGCGAGTTAGTTCAGCAATTTCATAATCATCGGAATGCAACAAACTTCGCACATCGAAATCAATTTCATCGGGACTCAGGTTTAACCGATAACAACCCTTGCGGTCGTTTTCGATAAGTTCTGTGTTGCCACGCAGAGACCCGTCCATTTCCTTCTTGAGATTGTAGAGATAGCGTGCCTGATTGAATCCGGGTTCGAGTTCTTCTTTATCGATCCATCCTTCGTTGTCCATTTTCTTTCGGGCAGCCAGTTTGAAAAGATACTTGAAACTCTTCGCGGTCAACAGCAGCGGTATGCCTGAGAAGAAAACTCTGTACCTGTCTCTGACCATAGCGCCCGTTAATTGTAGTCTTGAAGCTATGGAATCAGATCGCCTGTTTTCATTCGCCATATTGAACTGTTCTTCTGTTCTGTGAGTGACATGTCTCATAGCGATAATCACTCTCCTTTCTCCAATGATTTTGTTAAGTTCATCGCGGTCGGCATTCAAAAATGCTTTTGGGGTACAAATACCCCATTCCCGTAATTGCAAAATCTCACATCTCGACAAGATCCCTTTCAGAGATGCAAAGAGTTTCCTCGTGCTGACCGGCAATCCATATCTGACCTCGAAGGACAATCTTTTCAGCAATACTCTTTTCCGCATGCTGATACCAAGTGCGCCCATCAGACAAAATGCGCACTCCGCCAGCCAGCCTATAGTTTCACCGATACTCTCCAGAGTACCGCAATGTATCCTGTAGTCCGTTTCTATCTCTTCCATGCAGCGACCATCGATATAGTCCTGAAGAGCAAGGACAACACGCACACGAGTCAGGCATTGCCTGTCGAGATGCCCCGGATTCTCGATCAAATCAGAAAGCCGCGCGGGGAGATTCGATTCAGAGGCAAGCAAAGACTTGAAGCGCGAAAACAACTGGTATTCCGCATCCTCCCGCATGCGCGAACTCACATATATCCGGCGACCTTCGTATGTGTCTGCCAGTTCATACATCCACACAAGAACGGAA
>JAJRZO010000388.1 GCA_024275215.1 Candidatus Zixiibacteriota bacterium
CCGGCAGATCGAGCAGAAAAGTCTCGAACACAGGACCGGTGTAATATCCAAGACCGCGAACGACAGTCAGGTCAACCTTCGCTTTACCCGGATCGGTACCCATCGAATCGAGAAAGATTTGTATCTGCTTTAGTTCATCGATTCCTTCTTCGGCGGAGTCGATCCCGGAAAGCAGTTTAGACGCTTCGCGCATCTGTTCATCAGGAGAAAGACTTGCGACATCGAGAAATCTCTCGACATGAGCAATCTGACTGTCCGATAGTTCCAGACCAGTGATCTTGTCGCCAGATTTATCGACTCGTCCCGGTCCGAGTTCGAGAATCACAGCATCGCGTCCCTGTTTTTCGAATTTGTCGAGAACCCTGAAAACATCAGGCGCAACATCTTTGGGAATACCTGAGTATTCGGCGAGGCCATCGAGAATTTTCCTGTTGGAGTATTTGACCACTACTCTTTCGATACCGAGATGACTCAGCGTCTCGACCATAATAGCGATGATCTCCGCGTCTGCCGCTACAAGGGCTGTTCCGACAATATCAATATCAAACTGAAGGAATTCCCTGTACCGTCCGGGTCCCGGCTTATCGACTCTCCAGCATGGCGCAACCTGATACCGCCGGAAAGGAATCGGAAGGTTTCTGTTCGATGCGACAAATCTCGCAAGCGGTGCGGTAAGATCGAAACGGAGTCCCATCTCGACATCATCCGGACCTGTGAAATTGAAAACCTGCTCTTTGTTATCCTTGCCGATGTCTGCACCAAACAGGGTTGTCAGATATTCAAGAGCGGGGGTCTGAAGAGGCAGATAACCGTAACGCTCGAAAACCTCCCGAATTCGTTCAATAAGATTGCGACGGGTAAGTTCCTCCTCAGGAGCATAGTCGCGGAATCCTTTCAGGAGTTCCGGTTTGACTCGTCTGGGTTTGTCGGGTTTCATATCGCTGGTCAGTTTGATGATTTATGGTACTGGGGGGGAGGGTCGAACTCCCGACCTCCTGATCCACAGTCAGGCGCTCTAGCCATCTGAGCTACCCCAGCATCATTTATTACATCGGAACGAAAACGCCTCGCTTTGGTTCCAGAGTCAATGAATGCTCACCCGATCAGTCGGGTCGAGTTCCTAATAAAACTATCTATTCATTTATGGCAATGAAAAAAGCAGGGGAGTTACACCGAAAATGTGACTTTGTGCACGGCAAATGTCCACATCTGCCAAGTACATCATGTAATGGATTTAGTTTGACAACCGACTCTCCTAAAGTAGATTCAAAGCTGAATCGATCACAAATCGAAAGGAATCAGGAATGAAAAATCTTATAGAATCTCTCGCACAGGAAACAGACTCGAAAATCGTCATGCTCGTGATGGATGGAGTCGGTGATATACCGGCTGACGGACACGGCACACCGTTACAGGAAGCAAGCACTCCAAATCTGGATGCCCTCGCAAAAGATGGCGTACTCGGGCAATTCGATCCGATTGCGCCCGGTGTGACTCCCGGCTCCGGTCCAGCACATCTTGGTCTGTTCGGATATGACCCGGTCGAAAACAATGTTGGTCGTGGAATTCTCTCAGCGTTTGGAATCGATTTCGATCTGACTGAGCGAGATGTTGCAGCAAGAGTCAATTTCTGCACCCTCGACGCCGACGGCAATGTGATCGACAGGCGAGCAGGCAGGATTCCTGATGATGTCAACAAACGGGTGTGTGAGAAAATCAGGAAGAATCTCAAATTACCACAGGGAATTGAACTATTCCTTGAGACTGTAAGCCAGCACCGTGCAATGCTTGCGATCAGAGGAGACAACCTCTCCGATCAACTCGCCGACACAGACCCACAGCATACGGGAGTGCCACCGCTGGAACCATCCGCGCTCAGTCCCGAAGCCGAACAAACATCACAAATCCTGAAGGACATCCTAAAACAGGTTCGCGAAATTCTTGCCGACGAGGAAAAAGCAAATATGATCCTGCTGCGCGGATATTCCGGTTTCAGGAAATTCCCATCAATGGAGGATCGATTCAAGTTGAAAGCCTGCGCAATCGCAGAGTATCCGATGTACCGTGGACTGGCAAAACTGGTCGGCATGAATGTGCGTCCGCCATATTCCGGCTTCGAGGATGCCGTCGCTGTTCTAAATGAAAATTGGAATGACCACACGTTTTTTTTCCTGCATGTCAAGAAGACAGACTCCTACGGCGAGGATGGTAATTACGATGCCAAGAAAGATATAATCGAACAGGTCGACAGGATCATCGTGCCGGGAATTACTGCGCTAAATCCTGATGTCATAATCGTGACAGGTGACCATTCAACGCCCTGGCCAATGGCGGCGCATAGCTGGCATCCGACGCCGATACTGTTGCACGGTAAACTGGTCAGGCGAGACAGGACAGAAGCATATTCTGAAATCGATTGCCAGCAGGGCGGTCTCGGACGGCTTCCGCTCATCAATTTGTTACCGATTGCGATGGCATGCGCTGAAAAACTCGCCAAGTTCGGCGCATAGTTTCATACACCGACAGATGTCGGCATCTCCGCGAACAGGCTGGAGTCAGGCGGACTAGCCGCTTGGCATCTTTTTGAGTCATGTTCCCAGTAGGTCGGCATTCCGCAGCAGACGAAGTCTGCAAGAAACCCGACATCGGACCTTGTGATCTGCAGATGTCCACATTCGCCGATTCCGGCCACGGCAACATTTAGCTCGGCACATGTGGAGAGGTTGTCCCAAAAGATGTGAAATACAGGTAATTCTGTTTACGGAAATAAGTAGCGTCATTC
>JAJRZO010000389.1 GCA_024275215.1 Candidatus Zixiibacteriota bacterium
AACTGAACCCTCTGTTGCCGGCTTTTGTGCCTGCTCTTTCAATCGCCTGTTCCAATGTATCGGCAGTAATGATCCCATAAATGATCGGGATGTCCTGCTGGAGCGAAAGATTCGCAATTGACTTGGAGACCTCACTGGATATGTAGTCAAAATGGGGTGTCTGGCCGCGAATCACAGCGCCGAGGCAAATGATGGCATCGTAACTGCCCGCCTTTGTCATACGCGAGGCGGCGTATGGTAATTCAAATGCGCCGGGTACTTTTACGATTGTAATGGTATCGTCGTTCGCACCGTGTCGGATCAGGCAGTCAATTGCACCCTCGGTAAGTTTGCTTGTGAGCAATTCGTTGAATCGACTCACGACGATTCCGAACTTCATTCCCTTGGCATCAAGTTTACCCTCGATTGTCTTAGACATTTAGATTCTCCTTTTTACTTATGACTTCATAAATTTGTAGGTCAAGCGGCCTGCCCACTTGACCTGCATGGACTATACTGATCCAAACAAATGTCCCATCTTATCTCGCTTTGTGGCAAGATAATGCCTGTTGTGTTTGTTAGCCGCAAGGACTGTCGGTACTCGTTCAGTAATCTTCAAACCGTAGCCCTGAAGACCAATCAGTTTTTTCGGGTTATTTGTAATCAGACGAATACTTGTGAGACCAAGATCCGAAAGTATTTGTGCGCCGATACCGTATTCGCGAAGGTCGGGTTTGAATCCAAGTTTCTGATTTGCCTCGACCGTATCGAATCCCTGATCCTGAAGATGATAGGCTTTGATTTTCGCAGGGAGGCCAATGCCGCGTCCTTCCTGACGCATATAGAGTAGAACACCCTCGCCTTCATCTTCGATCATCTTCATGGCATCAGCAAGTTGAATTCCGCAATCACATCGCTCCGATCCGAATACATCACCGGTAAGGCATTCGGAATGCACACGTACAAGAACATTGTTTTTGCCTTTCACATCGCCTTTTACGGCTGCAATATGATGCTGGTTGTCAACGAGAGATTCATATAAATAGAGCCTGAACTGCCCGAATTTCGTCGGGAAATCGACATCGGTCACTTTATGCACGAGTTTCTCAGTCTGTCTGCGATAGGCGATCAGATCCTGAATAGTAATAATTTTAAGTCCAAACTCGTCAGCGATCTCAATCAGGCGTGGAACACGCGCCATCGTGCCGTCATCATCCATGATTTCGCACATAACTCCGACTGGTTCGAGTCCCGCCAATCTCGCAAGATCGCTTGATCCTTCGGTGTGACCTGCGCGTTTGAGGACTCCTCCCGGCTTTGCCTGAATCGGGAAAATATGCCCGGGACGAGCGAGATCTTCAGGTTTGGCATTCGGGTCAGCCAACACCGAAATTGTCTTGGCGCGATCCGATGCCGAAATACCGGTTGTGGTACCTTCAACTGCATCGACAGAGACTGTGAATGCAGTGCTGAGCTTGGCAGTGTTGAATTCTGTCTGCGGGTGAAGCATCAATTTGCTGATACGGTCATCCGGTAGTGAAACGCAAATCAAGCCTCTCCCATGCTTGGCAAGGAAGTTGACAGCTTCCGGCGTAATCTTTTCAGCTGCGAGAATGAAGTCACCTTCGTTTTCACGATCCGGGTCATCGATCACTATCACGATCTCGCCATTGCGAATCGCCTCGATTGCGTCTTCAATCGGCGAGAACGCGAACTCAGATTCACTCTTGTTTGCAATCTTAAGTTTGTTGTTCATGGATTCCTCTCTTAAAAGCCGAGTTCTCTGAGCCTGTTTTCATCTATCTGGTTATGTGATTTTCTTCTTTTCATATACTGCACAACATACTTGCCGATCATGTCGAATTCCAGATTCACTGCACTGCCGGTGGTCAGGCTTGACAGCGTTGTCATTTCCCATGTTGTCGGAATGACTGCCACGCTGAGTATGTTGCTTTGGAGATTCGCAACGGTGAGGCTTACTCCATCAACAGTGATCGATCCCTGTGCGACAATGAGGTCGGCGAATTTATCAGGAAAAGTGATTTCGATTGTTCTTTCAGTCGAATTTGCCTGCACGTTTTGTACAGTGCCGATGCAGTCCACATGTCCGGAAACTATATGTCCGCCGAGCCTGTCTGATGGTTTGACCGCCTGTTCAAGATTGACACGGCTGCCTGTTGTAAGGCGACCAAGCGTAGTTTTCCTGAGTGTTTCCTGCACCGTATCGACTGCGAATCTGTTTCCATCTATCGATACAACAGTCTGGCATGCGCCACTAATGTCAATGCTCTCACCGAGCGAGGTTTCTGATGCTGTCACTGGTGCGTCTATCACGAGTCGAAGATGTGACGATTCATGTCGTACAGAATGGATCGTTCCAATTTCAGAGATTATGCCGGTGAACATATTCTATTTCCACTCCGGATATCCTGTGGTGACCATGTCGTCTCCGACCTGCATGTATTTTGCTCCCCTGATTCGCACAGACCTGTCGATTCTGTCTATGCCGATATTATTCACCGATGGCAATCCTGCGCCGAGTATCATCGGGGCAGTTGATATGCGTATCTTGTCGACCAGTTTGTGAGCGAGAAATGAACTGGCAAGTGTACTTCCGCCTTCAAGCAGAATCGATGTAATTCTCTCGCGTGCCGCTCTCATCAACAGGCTGGTGAGGCTGGGATAACCGTCTGAGGATTTTTCAATTTCCCACACGGTAATACCATTGAAACTGGAATAATACTCTGCCTGATCTGGTGTGCATACAACGATTGTCAGGGCTGTGTCATCATCAGTGAATACATTGAAATCACGCGACAGCAGTCTTGAACCGGCGACTATGATTCGTTTCGGATTTCTGCCGTCGATATGCCTGACGGTAAGTTGTGGATTGTCAACACGAACAGTGCTGGCGCCGACCATGACAGCGTCATAAGTTGCCCGCAACCTGTGGACTTCAGTTCGTGATTCTTTGCTTGTGATCCACTGCGAATGACCGTCAGGCTGGGCAATTCTGCCATCGGAGGTCTGCGCAATCGAAAGTACAACATAAGGAAGCTGAGTTGTTACGAATTTGAGAAATGGCTCATTGATTTCTCTGGCTTCATCTTCCATCAAACCGATTTCGACCTGGATGCCAGACTCGCGCAATGCCGCGAAGCCTTTACGATTGACTTTGGGATTTGGATCATGGATTGCTGACACGACTCGCGCAATCCCGCTTTTGATAATAGCATTGGTGCATGGGGGATTCTTACCGAAATGATGGCAGGGTTCAAGGTTTGTATATATTGTCGCGCCCT
>JAJRZO010000390.1 GCA_024275215.1 Candidatus Zixiibacteriota bacterium
ATTCATCAGGCGGTCATTCTCGCCCTCACATTTGAGTTCGCTTTTCAAAACCTCGACCGAGCCAGAAATTGCCGCGAGCGGATTTCTGATTTCATGCGCGATACCAGCCGCCAGTTCTCCGATTGCGGCGAGGCGGTCGGCTTTTCTCATTCGATCTTCGATTTCTTTCGCTTTGGTCAGATCCTGAAAGACCGCCACGACGCCCCTCACACCGTATCTGCTGTCACCGAGCACTGACGTTGACATGCCGATAGGTATGCGCCTGCCGTCCTTCCTGTAGATAGTGATTTCACATCGGCTGTCGTAATGAGATGACTTCAGCGCGGAAAGTATTTTCTCGGCAAATTCCGGCATATCGGATTTGAACACATCAAGACAGTTGCGCCCCTTGATTCGGGATTCAGAGAATCCGGTGATCTTTTCCGCCGCGTGATTGAAATAGACAACCTTCCCGTGATTGTTGACGGTGATCAGCCCTGAATGAAGATGCCGCACGATTTCATCGGTTTCAAGCCTGACCCGTTCGAGATTCTCAGACGCCGCGAGTAGTTCCCTGTCTTTGGCGCGCAAACGATCCGCAAGATATCCTGAGATAAATGCTGTCAGATAAAAGATGCAGAGATGCACAAAGACTGTGAAGTATGTCTTATCATCATTGATGTAGACATTTGTCAAAACTTTAATGTCAAAAACAGAATCGAGTTCTATCCCCACACCAAACCAAATAGCAATAGAATATGCCACCGATGCTGCTGTTGCAATCAGCAGCGTACCGATAAGCCTGTAAACGAGAGAAGCCGAGACGATTGTCAATACAAACAAACCAGCGTATGGACTTGACACTGAACCGGAATAGTAAATGATTGCGGCTTCGATATACAGCTCTGTCATGAGCTGCACCAGAATCATCGCCCTGTGAAACATGCTGCGACGACCGGTCAACAGCGAAACAAGAAACAGGAGTGTCACAACGCTATAGATAAAAAGAGGCGTATAAAGTTGCAGATGAGTTCGCAGCGAAGCTATAATGCTGCCAAAGACTACGAGGAAAATTATCAGCCTGAGCGGCATCAGCCACGTGTTCTTCAAGTCCGGCTGAATGTTCCTGTCTCGCTTCATGGCATAATGAAGCATCTCCGAACCGTTCCGGAGATGCTCAAATTAAGTTTGGTCGTCTATTTGATCTGCCCGATAATATCGAACATCGGCAGATACATGGCGATCAGGATACCCCCGATAACAGCACCCATCACGACAATTACCACCGGCTCGATCATCGAAGTAAGAGCCGACACCGCGGCATCGACTTCCTCATCGTAGAAATCGGCGATCTTCGTGAGCATCTCATCGAGTCCAC
This sequence comes from Candidatus Zixiibacteriota bacterium, assembly GCA_024275215.1. GTDB lineage: Bacteria > Zixibacteria > MSB-5A5 > JAABVY01 > JAHJOQ01 > JAJRZO01. The sequence continues at coordinate 1,358 of JAJRZO010000390.1, forward strand.
CGGTTTTCTCACCAACGGAGATCATCTGCACAACCATAGGCGGAAAAACGTTTGACTCTTTGAGCGGTCCCGTAATCGTGTCACCCTCAGCAATCGAGACTGTCGCTTTCTTAATTGCGTCATGGACGACCCTGTTGCCGGCAGTTTTTGCGGTTGTATCAAGTGCATCGAGGATCGATACGCCTGACGACAACAGCGTTCCAAGAGTCCTCGAAAATCGTGCTACCGCCGTCTTTCGGATCAACGTTCCGATCATCGGAATCCTCAGTTTCGCCTTATCGATCTGGAGTCGTCCATTATCGGTGCGACCGAATAGTTTATACGCGACCACAAGTCCCAACGCGCTGAAAATGATCACACCAAAATGCGCATTGATCCAGTCCGAAAGCGCGAGGACAAAGACGGTTGGTCCCGGCAACTGCGCACCAAGATCAGAGAACATCTTGGCGAATGTCGGTACGATATACTTCAGCATACCGAGCGTTGCGCCAATCGCCACAATAGTCACGACGATCGGATAGACAAGCGCGCCCTTGACTTTTCTGGCAAGTGCGTCCGCTTTCTC
>JAJRZO010000391.1 GCA_024275215.1 Candidatus Zixiibacteriota bacterium
CTCGCGTCATGGCAAAGCGATCAGATTCCCTGAGAACAAAGTTCGCGCGATGGGTCGCAACGCGTATGGGGTCAAAGGCATCAGTCTCGAAGAGGGTGATTTCATCGTGTCTATGGTAGTGATCAAACGCCAGTCGTGGATAATGACCGTCACCGAGAATGGTTACGGCAAGCGGTCGGCAGTCGATGACTACCGGGTGACTAACCGCGGCGGCAAAGGGATTATCAACATCAAGACATCAGAACGCAATGGCGAAGTCGTGGCGGTCAAGGAAGTTGTCGAAAATGATGAACTGATGATCATCACACAAAACGGGATAATCATTCGCACACCGATCAAGAAAATCCGGTCGATAGGCCGCGCCACTCAGGGTGTCAAACTGATAAATCTGGATGAGGGTGACACGGTTGTCGATGTTGCAAGGGTTGTGAATGAACACGAGGATTCTCATAACGGCGATACGGATACCTCACAGCCTGAGAATGACGAAGCAGAGAATAGTGAATCAGCCTAGGGTGAAAGTTGATAATCTCGTGGAGGCGGGAATCTATTGTGAGCATAGTACGTCGTATGATGGTTCCACGCTTTCGCGGGGACGACAACCCCTGCGTCGTTTTTCACGAGCGAAAGATAACCATGTCATTCCCGTGCAGACGGGAATCTATTGTGGCAATCGTTGTCATGGAATGGAATCCCGCTTATGCTGGAACGACATAGCCGGGAACGCATTTAATGTCTGGTCACAGGATGAAGATGATTATTACATCGACGAAGTTATTCATGTTGATGATGACTAAGGCGACAATTCAGAGGGAACGACAGGTTTATATAGCTGTTCTGGATCATGCCTGAAATAATCTTTAGCTGACCTGAGCCGTTTGATTCATCTTATTCCGGTTGATCTTGCGGCCGAGCGCTCAAAAGCTGATCGTTTTGGTCGATACTTACAAAAAGGACTTGAACCAAAGGCAAATAGATGAAGTACCTGGTGACCGGAGGAGCCGGTTTTATCGGCTCGAACATTGCTGCTGAGCTTGTGAAACGTGGCGAGACTGTCTGTATTCTGGATAACTTTTTCAGCGGGCGAAAAGAGAATATCTCACAAATCAAGAATGATATCGAGTTGATCAATGGAGATATCAGAGATTCTGATGCTGTCAGCCGATCAATGTCTGGCGTCGATATTGTAATTCACCAGGCAGCGATTCCATCTGTCGAACTATCAGTTGCAGATCCGGTCGGATCGTCAGAAGTTAATATCTTCGGGACAATCGGTCTGCTTGAGGCTGCGCGTGCAGCGAAAGTCAAGCGGTTCGTGTTTGCATCGTCGTCGGCAGTTTACGGCGATCTCCCCGATCTTCCCAAGACTGAACAATCAAAGACAAAAACGCTTTCGCCATACGCTGCCTCGAAACTTGTAGGCGAGTATTTCTGCCGGATATACTACGAATTATATGGTCTCGAGACGGTCGCGCTGCGATATTTTAATGTATTCGGACCCAATCAGAGCCCTGCAAGCGACTATGCCGCTGTGATTCCGAAGTTCGTGAATGCGCTTCTTGCTTCGAAACAGCCGATCATTTTTGGTGATGGCTTGCAGTCGAGAGATTTCGTTTATGTTGACAATGTCGTCTCCGCGAATCTTCTTGCATCCGAGGCGCCGGGTGTGGCCGGCAAAATGTATAATATCGCGGGTGGAGTCAGGTTTACGTTGCTCGATTTGCTCGAAGCGCTTAGAGAGCTGCTCAGCGTCGATATTGAGCCGATATTCAAACCTGAGAAACAGGGCGATATTAAACATTCAGGTGCGGACACATCTCTGGCAGAGAAAGAACTCGGTTTCAGGATCGATGTCGATTTCAGGGAAGGACTGAATCGTACGATCGAGTATTTCAGGAGCAGGATCCCTGAAAGCGCGCCGACCAGCTGATACTATTATGTCCCAATCTGCTGCCATAGCAGAAAACCGGTCAGGAATTGATCGCAAGCTTTACCTGATATTGGGGCTTGCGATTTTGATATATCTTCCCGTCCTGAGAGACCTCATTCTCGACTGGTATGAAGACCCCAACTATTCGCATGGATTTCTGATTATTCCCGTGTCGGTCTGGTTTATCTGGAGACAGAGAACGGAGCTTTCGAAACTTCCTTTCGCTGGATCTCC
>JAJRZO010000392.1 GCA_024275215.1 Candidatus Zixiibacteriota bacterium
AAATCCTGATCGCACCGGGTTATTTCCACAGGGACTGCGACAGTATGACCTGGATTAGTTTCAGGGGAATTCTGTATACTTATCTCATAAGTTGCCCATTGTGGATCTGCGAATGTCAACGCAGCAACAAACATAATCGCTCCAGCCAAGGCAAATACTATTGAACTCTTCATTATGATCCTCCCGAAGAGTTTGATTTCGGAATAAATATATTCTCAAGAACAAGCGAGACCTTTTGATCGACAGTGAAACAGGCCGGCTGTCACCTCACCCAGAACAGCACTATCTTTTTCAAGTCCCGTAACAACACGTCGGTACCGCTCTATAATAACCGAAATCCCAATATTGTCAAGGTCGAAAGATGAACAGAACAGCTCGCTGAAATAGCTAACACATTGAACGACAATGAGGTCGTTGCAGGCAGCTAATCGGAATATCTCAGATGAATCGCCTTAATCCTGATCTTTCTCCTGCAGAATAGCGCCGAAATCCAGTTCAGGATCAGCAACACTGTAAATATTGTTGGTACAGCGATGAATGGATTGCTTCTGGAAACCAGGAACATGAGCAAAATAGCAGAGATTATGAACACAGGCATCACGAATAACATCATCACAAAGAGAGAACTTTGCTGACCTTTCTTCGGAGGAATCGAAAACGGGACTTTGCCTAAGAATGCGTAAGTTATTCTCAACAGGATCGCTACTAATAAATACAAGATCGTAGTAAAAAGCAGAGAATGAACAAAACTACCGTAAAAGAAACCGAGAACAATTGCGTAAATTATCGCATACGGAATCACAAATGCAAAATGCACGAATTTCAGACCGGCGAGAACAATATCTGCAAGATTCGCCGGAGTAGCAAAAAACACCCATGACGCCTTATAAGAAGTTGAATAGATCAGGCTTGCGAGAATCATAATGGGAAGAATACCAAGAGGTATGAAGATCATGAATGCGCCTGAATCGTTGAACGAACCCGCAAAAGGATCCACAATGCCTTCGGAACCTGCAAGAAAGAAATACATAGCTGAAAGGGGTAACAGAGAAAGTACGGTCATCTTGAACTTATTGTCATACTTGAAATGCGACCATATCAAACGGAATACGCATAAATCTTCAGGCTTGAGCCATCTTCTCCATGCCCCTGACCCTCCAACAGGAGCCGATTGGCCTCGCGATTTGGTCTGTGAAGAGACTGAAACCGAGCGGGACAATGAGGCGGCATAGCTGACAGACAGGTATTTCGCTCCAATCAGGACAGCCAGAACCGTTCCGACAATTCCAAGCATTGCTGACCATACCCAGTTTCCCGATTCGACCGCGCCTGCTATCCCCATTAGCGAAGCATACCATGCCGGGGGTAGAATGAACACCCACCACTGTGTCAACTCACCGACAGACAAAACGCTCTTGCCGAACACTCTGCTTGTAATCATGTATCCGAACCAGACTGTAAATCCAAGAAGCATCTGTGCATAGGATAGCACCGCGGAAAGCCTCTCGGCTGAAATCAGTTTTAGGAGAGTCGAATAGACCAGTGCTATAATCATCGAGACAGTGATTCCGGCAAACATCTCTGCAATGAAAAACATAAGAGTTGCAATTGTTTCTCCTGTTCTCGCGGCAAGTGTTACAGTTGGGATTATTATCAGAGACAGTGTAATTGCTGCGGAGTAAATCAGCAGATTCGCCATCTTTGAATAGAAAACTGTCCTCGAGCTGATTGGCAGCGGAGAGAGTATTTCGAAATCATCAGGAGAGAGTATGATCGAGCCAAATTCGATCAGTATGTTCAGGGCGACAAAAGCCATGACAACTGCAGTTATAATCAATGTCCCGGTAAAGATAGAGGGGATCATGTATATACTGACTGACAGGCCGATACTGACCATGAAATAAAACATCAGTACGCCAAAGACCTGCGGAATTCTGCTTGATGAACTCCCATATTGCATGCCCTGCGATGATCTGATATCGAGCTTCAGAGAGGTTTTCAGAAGCTGCCTGAATTGATGATAGTCGAATTGTTCTTTTCGCCGCTGTGACATATTGTTGCTTATTCCAGAGCATCTATTATATCGCTGGCACGGTGCTCGACATCGGTTACGCCTGTCAGTTTTGAAAACGATTTTACAAGTGTTGTTTCACCCGCGTGTGCGAGTATTTCATCGATCGTGCCGCAGGCGAGTTTTTCTCCCTTGTGGATTATCAGGAGTCGTTTGCAGAGTTTCTCTACGACTTCGAGAATATGGGAACTGAATATGACAGTCTTTCCTCCGGCGACAAGTTGCCAGATCAGTTGTTTGAAAACAGCCGCACTGTTGGAGTCGAGACCAGTGAACGGTTCATCCATTATGATCAGATCAGGGTTGTGGATCAGCGCGGAAGTCAGCAGGATTTTCTGTTTCATTCCCTTGGAATAGCCTGTCATTCTTCTGTCGATGGCATCTTCGAGATCGAGTGATTTCATCAGTTTTTCGATCTGAGATGTAATCCGTTTCTGCGGGAGATGATGAAGGTTGCCGACAAGCTCAAGGTATTCTCGTGCAGTCAGGTTCTCATAGAGCGCGCAGTTTTCAGGAACATAGCCGATTCTTTTCTTTACTTCGACAGGATTTTCAGCGACGCTGTAGCCATTGACATGAACATCGCCGTCAGTAGGATCAAGCATGCCGACAATCATCTTGATAGTTGTGGTCTTTCCGGCGCCATTAGGACCGACAAGCCCGAACAGTTCCCCTTTGTCTACAGTGAAACTCAGGTTCCTGACTGCCTGAAGCTTTCCAAAATGTTTTGTTAATCTTTCAACTTTCAGCATACACAAATCCAATACAGTTAAGATTGCAGATCATTTACGAAAATAAGTTGATTTACTCGATTGACAAAGTGGATTCTTTCCATTATTGATGGCATTCAAAAAATTGCGGAACCTGCAATTGTCCGCAGGGGTTGCAGGATGACAGATGGAAAACAAAACCAACCACGGAGGAAACATCAATGAAATCACTGTTCACCCTGACCCTGACTCTACTGCTGATAACTGCTGTTTCAGGGATGGCTGAAACTGTCGATTCGACAGGCTGGCAGAAAACATTCGACATGAATTTTAATGTAACTCAAAACAACTATTCCGACAACTGGTCAGGTGGTGAAGCCGGCAATGTATCGTGGGTAGCTACCGCAAACGGTCTTTTTGAAAGACAGTTTTCACCCAGATTAAATTCGCGAAACACAATCAAACTCGCGTTCGGACAGACTCACACGCAGGATAAAGATACAAAGCAATGGGCCAGGCCTGAGAAATCTACAGACAAGATAGATCTGGAATCACTGCTGAGAATGACTTTGAACTATTATATCGATCCGTATGCAGCTGTCAGATTCGAATCTCAGTTTCTGGATGCCTCTGTTGAGCAGAAGAAGAGATATGTGAATCCTGTTTTGTTAACATTCTCTGCCGGTGCGGCGCGAACAATCTGGAGCAGACCTGAAAAGGATCAGTTGATTTCTCGCTTTGGTCTGGCAGTCAGAGAGAATATCATGCGCGATGTCACGTTTGACACCGCAGGCGTTGTCCTTGGAACGGAAACGAATACTGTGACCGATGGCGGTCTCGAATGGGTCACTGACTTCAATATCGTCGTGAACGAACGTGTAGGGATTATCTCTAAACTTTCGACATTCAAAGCTCTGTTCAACTCCAGTAAAGATGACCTGAAGGGTACACCTCAGGAAGATTACTGGAAAGCTGTCGATGTCAATTTCGAGAACACTGTCTCGGTTGCAGTTGCGAAATATCTCCAGGTACAGTTGTACACGCAGTTGCTGTATGACAAAGAAATTGATCTTGCGGGAAGATTCAAAGAGACTCTGTCACTTGGTTTGACTTACAAGATGTTTTAGGGGACTATCCCTGAAAGACAAGATATCAAGCGGGCAGGCCGCTTGATCAACAATTCAGAGATCGCCCAATAGATCAAACAAAAACGGCTTTTCCTGATTCAGGAAAAGCCGTTTGATTTGTGAAAAACTGTTTGTCAACTGGCAGGATTGTCGTCACAACTGCAACCGGCGCAACCTGCACCGGGTTCACCTATGCTGACGACATACCCGCTCTGACCGTAGTCATTCGTGATATAGTCGACTTTGATATCGCCAAGCTTCGAAAGTTCACCGTGCAGGCGAGGATCGATATATGCCGTAATACCGTTAGCGTCGAGCTTTTCGAGATTTTCAACTGACTCATCCAGAGTCATTCCCACTTGGGGGCCGCTTCAGCCGGCGCCCGCAAAATACAATATGAGATTCTTGTTCTTAGCCATATCTGAAGCGAGAACTTTCGTAAGTTCAGCGCTTGCGCTGTCAGTAACTCTCAACATCAACTCCACCTTTCAAAATACAGTCCGCAGAATACCTGCTTTACTTAATAAATATAACCAATTAACACGGTTTTTCAAGTTTTGTTCGTAAGAAATGTAGCAAGTTCGCGAGATTTTCCAAAACGACTTACCGCAAGTCATAGCAATGACTTACATGCTGTCAGGGCGGGGCTGATGATTTGTCTGGCCGATCTCGTATTTCTGTTTCACGGCTGTAATAAGGCTTGTCGCTTGCTAAATGCAGCATGTATTTTGTAAATTCAACAAATAAAAATAATATCTGGAGCCATACAATGAGCATTAAATCCCTGTTAGTGAAACAGATGATAACTGCATTTGCGGTTCTGTTAGTTGCATCGCGACTTTCAGCGCAGCAGTATACGATACCGGATGGCCATTCGGGTATTGAATACAGTGATGATGGGAAAATGGTTTTCATTCTCAATGGTGACACCTTGATGCTCACTGAACCTGACTTGAAATATACACTGGACAAATTGAGAACCATGCCATCAGGTACGGATAACGGTCTGGCGTTCGATTTCGGTATACTCGATTTTGATGGGACTATATATTACGGTTTAATCAACCCGCCATCGGTCCAGAAGTACGCATATCCCGTATTCAAACGTTCCGCGAAGATCGACAGCGGGAGGGCTTCGATCAACATTGCAGACAAACTTTCCGGAAGGTATGATTTCACCGACTGGGAAAACACCGGCGAAGTTCGTCTTGGTTATAGAATCGCCGATTCCGACGGCAATCTACTTTACGACGGGAAGCTGATTCTTTCAGGGACAGGGCCATTTGAGGTCGATACATCGATTATCGAGGGACCGTTTATCAACATGGTGACGAGTAAAAGCGCTGTCGTATCATTCGAGACGAACTTCAAGACTATCGCTGCTGTCGAAATCGATGGCAGGAGTTTCCCAGATCAACAGCCTGGTTTACATCATGAAATAGCAGTGACAGGACTCAGCCCTGACAGCACATATAAATACACAGTCAAGTATGGCAGTCACAGTGATTCATATACATTCAGAACCGCACCGAAGCCGGGCACACATTCACCATTTATGTTTGCATACGCAAGTGACAGCAGGAGCGGTATTGGCGGTGGAGAAAGAGATTTATCGGGAGTTAATAGTTATGTTATGAAAAGAATAGCAGCACTCTGCAGGAATCGAGGCGCACGTTTTCTCCAGTTCACAGGTGACCTGGTCGATGGCTATGCCATCAGTGTCGGCGAAATCGAACTCGAGTATGCAAACTGGAAGAGAACTATCGAACCATTCGCAGCGTATATGCCGATTATTGTAAATCCCGGCAATCATGAAAATGTCCTGCACTATTTCACCGATGGAGAGAATGGTGTCGGTATCGATAAGTTCCCATTCGAGAGCCAGTCATCGGAAGTTGTTTTTGCAAAGAATTTTGTCAACCATCACAATGGGCCATTGAGCGAGGATGGCTCGCGTTATGATCCTGATCCGTCAAAGATCGATTTCCCTCCGTACGATGAAACGGCGTTCTATTACATTTACGACAATGTCGCGATTATAACTTTGAATTCAAACTACTGGTATTCGTATTCTATCGAACGAGTGACCAATATCGGCGGCAATCTGCATGGTTATATCATGGACAACCAGCTCGAATGGTTGAAGAATACTTTGCAGACTCTTGAGTCTGACGACAATGTCGATCATATATTCGTCACGCTACATACTCCGATATTTCCAAATGGCGGGCATGTCGGCGATGATATGTGGTACAATGGGAATAACATACCGAGACCGACAATCGCAGGA
>JAJRZO010000393.1 GCA_024275215.1 Candidatus Zixiibacteriota bacterium
ACAACAAGGGCATGTATGATACGATCTGCCGTGATCACCCAATCGAGATGACACGTTATCAGGTAGTCAACTGCTATACGGGAAGAGCCGGACTCATAAATTCCGGTGGTGCATCCGGCGATAATGACCTCGCACAGGCGGTACGTACTGCGGTTATAAACAAACGTGCCGGCGGTATGGGACTCATCAGCGGCCGTAAAGCATTCCAAAAGCCGATGGATGAAGGTGTCAAACTTCTTAACGCTATTCAGTCGGTCTATCTGAACAAGGAGATTGGCCTGGCGTAAGAATCGGGTTTTCTTTGAACTGTAGTCGGTTTTTTGTGTTCAGGTCTCTGGATAGATAATTTAATCGACGGCTAAATGTGATAATCAGGAGGCGATGACTGAATGCAGGTATTTGATTTTGTTATGCAAATGGAAAAGGACGGGGAAGCCTACTACCGTGACCTTGCAGAAAAAGTGCGAAATGAGGGAGTAGCAAAAATACTTCTTATGATGGCTGATGACGAGGTTAAGCACTATAAGATTTTCGAAGCGATGAAAAGCGGCTCGCCCAGCATGGAAGGAACAACTGTTCTCAGCGGCGCGAAGAATATCTTCCAGAAGATGAAAGAACAGAAGGAATTCGATTTTGATGGAACAGAACGGGATGCTCTTTCAAAAGCTCGTGATGTCGAGTTATATAGCGAAGAGTTCTATCAGAAGAAAGCCAACGAGGTCGAATCCGAAGAACATAAAAAACTGTTCAGACAGATAGCTGATGAAGAGAAACGCCATGCTCATCTTCTTGATCACATGATGGAATTTGTTACTCGCCCGGAGAGCTGGATTGATGATGCCGAGTTTTCGAATCTGGAAGATTATTAGTCGAACTCGTAGTGTTAATGAATCAGAAATAGAACGGCGTCTCGATTGAGGCGCCGTTTCGGTAGTGAAGACAGATCCGGAGGGAGAAAAGATGCCACTTTCTGAGAAAGCAAAGGAATTCAGGGAGGCTCGTGAACGTCTAAATGAGATTGTTCTGAAAGAAAGTAGCCTCACAATCAAGAGGTTTTTCAATCTCGACACACAGGCATATAGTGATGGCGCGCTGCCTGTGAAATCAAAAGAGCTTCTCGGACTTGTGGCGTCGCTTGTGCTCAGGTGTGATGACTGTATTATGTATCATCTGTTGCGCTGCCACGAGGAGGGCGTCACGGATCAGGAGTTCGAAGAGACCATGAGCATCGGTCTTATTGTCGGCGGATCGATTACAATTCCACATATCAGACGAGCGTTCAAAGAATGGGTTGATTTGAGGGATGCTTAGCTTGTAATATGGTCACGAGGATAACATGACTAACAATCTTAATAATATGAAAGAGCTGTTTGACAGTCTGCTGTCGCAAATAGATAAACTTGTCGGAACATCAATGCCAACTTCGGAAAAGTTGCAGGCTGTCTGCGATGTATTGCATGATAATGTGATTCACTATGATTGGGTAGGCTTTTACATTGTAGATAAAAACAACAAGCGGGAACTTGTTCTCGGACCATTTGCCGGCGCGCCGACAGAGCATGTTCGAATACCATTCGGAAAGGGAATCTGCGGTCAGGCTGCCGAAACGCGAGAAGTGTTCGTTGTACCGGATGTTGCAAAAGAAACAAACTATCTTGCTTGCAGCCTGAATGTGAAGTCGGAGATTGTAGTACCGATATTAAATAGTGGCGAGCTTGTCGGCGAACTGGATATTGATTCTCACAAGCCGGAAGCATTCGCGACGGAGGATACCGAGTTTCTCCGGAAGGTAGTCGATATTGTCGGACGATTGATATAAGATTATTCCTTGAGGGAGGATGATTGCTATGAAACGGATTTCATTTGCGTTGATTGCGGCTTTCGTGATGGTATTCGCTGGTTGCATCGACTATCAAGAGACCCTTGTTCTGAAAGAGGACGGCTCAGGTACGATCAAATTCCATTATGGGTTTGACAAGGAAGTCGCGCAAAAACTCGACAGCCTTTCCATGAATCTCTCGGAAACGCCTATGGAAGGCGGTGGTATGGCTGAGGATGTCTGGTCGAGGGAAGAGATCGAAAGTGAACTCAACGATAAGCATCCCGGAGTGAAACTTGTCGATTACCGCGAATCCGAGGATGATCAATGGAAGATTACGGAACTTGAGTTTTCGTTCAAAAGTCTCTCCGATTTCGAGGCCTTCTCGACTGTCATGGATTCGACTAAGGGAGAAGGTGACGAGAGCGTGCTTGACAGATCATTTGTCAAACAGCCCGACGGTACATGGTTGTTCACTCACCGGTTGATGAATTCTGATGAGTCGGAAGAGATGACTGCGCCTCAGTTCGATATGTCTGATTTCGATATGCCGGAAATGGGCGATTCTTCCAATGATGAACCTGCGGAAGAGTCTTCTCATGATGAATCCGAGGAGATGGACGATTCGGATGACACATCTGGCTTTGGTGAAGGATTCGAGGGGTTTGATAAAGCCATGAGTGGTTTCGCGGAAGGTATGGGATCGTTGATGTCGAGCGTCGGCAAAGCGAAAGTGCGAATCTCTGTGACATTCCCGGGCGAGATTATCGAAACAAATGCGACAAGCACTGAGGGAAATACTGCGGTCTGGGAATTCTCAGGGATGGAACTGATGAATGTCGGCACCAGGGAAATGACTGCGAAGATCAAATAACGTGCCCTGAAGAATACAGTAGTTATAAAAGCACAAAGCGAGAGCGGCCACTCTCGCTTTGCATTCTCTTGTTGTACCGGCTCCGTTGAAGTCGAAAAACACTTTGAATCTAAGAGCCCTGCTGTCATCAGGGCCCCTGTAACTGAACTAACGCGCCAGGAAGCCAATCAAACAGGCTGCTGTTTTTTTGATTGTGAGTGCAAACCTAAACAGCAGCCTGTCTTTTATATGAAAAGGCAACCATCCGCACACGTATAGAGTAACAAACCTCGTGCCAACAATGAATACTCAGCAATGCTGCCTGTAACTTGTTGTGCTGCAAGCCAAAGGGGATGTTGTGTCAATTTGGTCGAAATGTGGGGATTCGCACATCCTGCGTCATTTACCCTAAATATGCCGCTCGGGCATGTCGTAACAATATGATATATAGAGCCTTAGACAAGTTCGCACTTGATGCTGTAAAAGCATAGAATTCGCGAAATCGCTACATCGACGGGGGTGTGTCAGACTGCAAATACTGTAAATGAAAGAGAGATTAAGTCTTTATGGGGAGATTTTATGCTGAAAACTCTCAAACAGTTCGCGGGACAGTTCGGAATCTTCAGGAATAGTGCCCGGATGAGTCCCAGTAGAAAGACAGCTTTCAGAGCAGGATTTGCGTCGACTCCGGCATCAAGACGCGCTATTTCTGCGGGGGAGAACCAGTTGTATTTATCGACAGGTATTGATTCACAGGAAGCAAGAGTACGTCTGTATCGTTTTCTGAGAAGCAATGTCCCGGTTCTGAATGCCGCAGTCTGGACATGGGTGAAGATGGCTTCTGCTGACCTGTCATATCGTGTGTTCGATCGTGGCGGGCAGGAAATAACTTCGCATGAGATCAGATCGGTTGTCGATAATCTTGGCCGCAGGCTTTACGAAAATCGCTACCAGAAATTCGGGGGACTTGATGCGCTCATGGTGGAGTTTTTCAACACGCTGTTCACGACCGGTTCTGTCTGCGGAGAACTTCTCGTTGACCCGTCAGGTCTGATGGTCGATCGTTTCTATTTTATCG
>JAJRZO010000394.1 GCA_024275215.1 Candidatus Zixiibacteriota bacterium
GTTGGGGCCAAGTCTCGCGAAGGGCGGAGATACTCGTTTCTTGCTTTCATTTGGTCCGTTTGATCTGGCGCCGACAGACTCTTTCCTTCAGATCACTGTAGCCTATGTTGCGGGAGAAGATGTTCATCAAGACCCTCTGAACGGACGGGATCATCTTATCGACAATCTGCAACCGGATGTCTTTTATGAAGGACTTAACTTTAATGAGGTTTCTTATAATGCCGTCTGGGCAGCCTGGGTCTATGACAATCCTGTTCCGCATGTTCAGGAAGATATTGCGCCTTGTGGTTATTGCACAAGTCCTTCAGAACTTGATACTTGTTATTACTCTGGCGATGGTGTCCCGGATTTCCGCGCGGCAGTTCCGCCTCCTTCTCCGCCACTCCGTTACAGAACAGAACTTGGAAGTGTCCACTTGAGATGGAACGGTCTCGAATCCGAGACATTTATTGATCCGTTTACTTTCGTGGCCGACTTTGAAGGTTACAGAGTCTATTGGGGAAGGTTGGATAAGGTCGACAAGATGTCTCGACTGGAATCGCGCGACAAAATGGATTACAAGAGATACAAATATCGTGTTGTAACAGCAGACTCCTCAGTCTGGAGCGCAAACGAGCCCCCGCTGACTCTTGACTCCTTGAACAAGCTGTACGGCAGTGAAGGCAATGAATTTGTCCCCGAAGACTATGCCTGCCAGATCGGTCTTACCCCTGACAATGGATTCACTGACCCGACAGATGGAAATATCTATTGCTTCGAGGCTGTTGATTACAATCAGTCGATCGATGGCTGGCTTGATGGCGCCAGGAATGTGCCGCCGGTTACCGGCATAAGAAAAGTTTATGCCTCTGAAATACGAGAAGGACTCATTAAGCCAATTCTCGATACATTCGACATTCAGGCGGACACACTGATGCATGACAATCTTGATAAATACTGGATTTGGGATATCGATCCAAGAACAGGTGATTCGACCAGATACCACAAATTCTGGGAATATGAATACGAGATCGGACATTTGCTGCCTTCCGTTCCTCATTACTTCTCAGTAACCGCGTTCGACTTCGGCGAGTTCGCAAACAAGGATTTCGGTAAAGTCGGAAAGATTGGCGCACTCGAAGGATCGCCTTTAGATGAAGTTGTCGAACTATGGGCGATCAACGATGCAGCGACTGTTGTTGCCAACTATCCAAATGTCGATGACAATCCGGTGGCCGGAACCGGTGATGATAAGTACGAAGTCAAAGTCTATCCCAATCCTTATGTGGGTGACGGGAGATACCTTGATGATAATTTTGAACAAATCAAATTTGGAGAAAGCGCACAACATGCACGCCGGCTTCACTTCGTGAACTTACCTCCTGAGTGCACCATCAGGATTTATACTCTCGATGGCGATCTTGTAAAAGAGATCAAGCACCCGGGTCGTGACACCGACTGGGATTCGAAAATACACTGGAATATGAGAACAAGAAACAACGAGTTGGTCTCAAGTGGAATTTACCTGTATGCAGTCGAATCACCGTACGGCAACCAGGTTGGCAAGTTTGTGATTGTGTTCTAAAACACGGTCACTGATCAATCAGACAGAAGATAGGCGCCGGTTCAAACACCGGCGCCGTTTTCATAGCTGCATAACTCACTCGCCTATTTCCCTTTTTCATATATTGACAAGCACCTGTCCTGTCTCACCGTCAAGCGGACAGGCCGTTTGCCCCACGGTGTACCAGTTGTTGGCGCCAACACAAAAAAGCGGAACAGCATATAAGCTGTTCCGCTTGAAAACAGAGTCTGTGAGCGAAGTATTACACAACGCCCTGATCAAGCATTGAATCGGCGACTTTGATAAAGCCTGCGATATTCGCACCAAGCACATTGTTGGTCGGCTCGCCATATTCCTCAGCGGTATTCTTGCAAGCGGAGTGAATCGCCTGCATGATTCCGAGCAGACGATTATCGACTTTTTCTCTCGACCAAGCGAGTCTTTCGCTGTTCTGCGACATTTCAAGACCTGAAACAGCAACACCACCAGCGTTGGCGGCTTTGCCGGGACCATAGTGAATCTTCGCATCGATGAAGGCATTGACAGCGTCAGGAGTCGACGGCATGTTAGCACCTTCAGCAACGCATGTACAGCCATTGTTGAGCAGTGTTTTGGCATCATCGCCATTAAGCTCATTCTGAGTGGCGCATGGGAGAGCGACATCGACTGGAACACTCCATACACTGCCGCTATCGAAGAACTTGGCGTTCGGGAACTTGTTTACGTACTCTTTGATACGACCACGCTTGACATTCTTCAGTTCCATGACCCATGCGAGTTTCTCGCTGTCGATTCCATCTTCATCAACAATGTAACCACCGGAATCGGAAAGTGTGATGACCTTTCCGCCAAGGTCGTTGACTTTCTCAGTAGCATACTGAGCAACATTACCTGAGCCGGAAATTGAGACTTTCTTGCCTTCAATCGAATTGCCCTTGGTCTTGAGCATTTCTTCGGCAAAGTAGACTGTGCCATAACCTGTCGCCTCAGGACGAATGAGGCTGCCGCCCCAGTTGATACCCTTGCCGGTTAGCACGCCAGTGAACTCATTACGGAGTCTCTTGTACTGACCGAACAGATAACCGATCTCTCTGCCACCCACGCCAATATCACCAGCAGGCACATCTGTGTTCGGACCAATATGACGGAACAGTTCTGACATGAAGCTCTGACAGAATCTCATAACTTCGACATCAGACTTACCCTTCGGATCGAAATCCGAACCGCCTTTACCACCACCCATGGGAAGAGTAGTGAGGCTGTTTTTGAAAACCTGCTCGAATGCAAGAAACTTCAGAATGCCAATATTCACGCTCGGATGGAAACGCAAGCCACCTTTGTAGGGACCGATTGCGCTGTTCATCTCGATCCTGAATCCACGATTGACCTGCACGGTTCCGCTGTCATCTACCCAGGGAACCCTGAAGAGCACTACACGTTCAGGAACAACGATCCGTTCGATGATTTTGGCTTCTTTGTAGATCGGATGCTTCTCGATCACGGGAGCCAGCGACTCCAGGACCTCTTCGACAGCCTGATGGAATTCCGGCTGAGCTGCGTCCTTCTGCTTGACTTCCTCGATAATACCGTTGATGTACTCGGACATCACTCACTCCTTCTCATGAGAATTAATTGAATTTGGGTGTTTCTATTATTTATTTCTCTCTATTCGAATTATGCGTATAATCCTCGTAATTCTGACGCTTCAGTAACTCTCTGAATTCCGACTATGAAAGCTGCTGTCCTCATCGGGACATCATACTTCAGCGAAGTCTGAAGGACTCTTGCAAATGCATCTTCCATCAACCGCTTGAGGTCATCCTGGATTCTTTCTTCAGTCCAGTAATACCCCATGCGATTTTGCACCCACTCGAGATATGAGACGGTCACACCGCCCGCATTGCAAAGAATATCGGGAATGACAAATTTCTTTTTCTTTTCGAGGATTTCGTCCGCTTCAGGAGTACATGGTCCGTTTGCGCATTCAGCGATGATCTTCGCCTTGATGCGTCGAGCGTTGCTTTTCGTAATCTGATTCTCCAGAGCAGCGGGGATGAGAAGATCAACGGGAAGTTCCAGCAGTTTCATCGGATCATCAAGCTTCTGAACATGAGCATGCTTGTCAAAACCTTTAAGAGTACCATACTGTTCGACATGTTTGACAGCAAGTCCGGGGTCAATACCGGAATCCGACACGAATGCGCCATCAATATCAGAAATACCACGAATAATGCAACCATCTCGTTTCAGCAAACGCGCAGCATACGATCCCGCATTACCAAAACCCTGCACGGCCACACTCGCTTTCGACAGGTCAATACCAAGATGCTCAAAAGCTTTTCTCACACAATAGACCATGCCCTGTGCAGTCGCAGAGACTCGCCCTGCCGATCCGCCTATTTCTGGGGGTTTGCCTGTGACAACTGCCGGTAAATGATTGCGATGATGCATAGAATATGTGTCCATGAACCATGCCATGACTTGCGGATTAGTATTGACATCGGGAGCCGGAATGTCACGATCAGGTCCGAACAAATCCATCATCTCGGCAAAGTAACGCCGCGAGAGTCGTTCAAATTCACCCTTCGACAGTTTCCTCGGATCGACAGTCACGCCACCTTTGCCGCCGCCCATCGGGATTCCTACGACCGCACACTTGTAGGTCATCCAGAATGCGAGAGCTTTCACTTCATCAACTGTAACATCGGGATGGAAGCGAACGCCACCTTTTGCAGGACCGCGTGCAACATTGTGCTGTACACGAAATGCCTTGAACACATCGATAGAACCATCATCCATTCGCACGGGAAGTTTCACTTCAGTAATGCGTCTCGGTTCTTTGATAACCACGATCTGGTTCTCCGTAAGTTCCAGAATTTCTGCGGCACGTTCGAACTGTTTCAGGGCGTTATCAAATGCCGACGGTTTGTCGGTCGAATGACGACCGAGATGGCCTTTGACTTTTTTTCCTGACTTTGTTGCGGCATTCTTAGCAGGCATATCTTTTTTCCTTCCCAATGTGACCAAAGTCACATGTGAAATGATTCGCAAAGATATATTCCGCTATCCAAATGTCAAGCGAAAGTAAGCGTTTTTACCAATAGAAATGCCGATTTATTCGAGCCGAATAGGACACCAAATTGGGGAGATTTACAGCCGTAGATTGTAGACCAGGCGGCCTGTCAGCTTGACGATCAAAATAAATGTCAATCGGCAGGCCGCTTGACCTACATGTCTAGTATGTCAGGATACGGGAATCACAACCCATGAGATTCAGTTCAAGTTTCAGCACCAGTCTGCATCATACACGCTTTCATGGTATTCGACAGCAACATTGCGATAGTCATAGGTCCGACACCGCCGGGAACGGGTGTTATGTATGATGCTTTCTCTGAACATGATTCGAACTGAACATCACCAACTACACGGTAGCCCTTTTTCTGTGATGAATCTTCAACTCTGTTGATCCCGACATCGACAACAACTGCTCCCTCTTTGATCATATCACCAGTGAGGTATTCAGCAACTCCCATCGCAGCAATCACTATATCCGCATTGCGAGTGTGCGACGCAACATCTCTCGTTCCGGTATGACAAAGTGTGACCGTTGCATTCGAGCCTTTCCACTTCTGCTGAAGCAGTACAGCGAGCGGCTTGCCGACAATATTTCCTCTGCCGAGGATTACGACATCCATCCCTGATGGGGATATGTCATATCGGCGCAGGAGTTCGAGTATTCCGAGAGGAGTGCAGGCTATGAACGACGGGTGTCCGAGCAACATCATGCCAATATTCGCCGGATGAAAACCATCGACATCCTTCACAGGATTGATCTGCAGTACCATCTGCAGGCTGTTTAGATGTTTCGGGAGAGGTTCCTGCACAAGAATTCCATGAATATCCGTGCGTTCGTTGAGTTCCTGAACAACTTGCTCCAGTTGCTCCTGAGTCAGATCAGCAGGCTTGCGAATTACTTCTGAATAGAAACCTGTTTTTTTACAGGCTTTCGCCTTGCTTGACACATATATCTCAGAAGCGGGATTGTCACCAACCAGCACAGCAGCCAGTCCCGGCACAATACCTTTCTCTCTGAGTTTCTCAGTCTTTTCTCTGAGTTCACTCCGAATCTGTTTCGCTGTCTTCTTCCCGTCCAGAATCTGAGCCATCTTCAGTCTGCTCTCTCTTTTCAAGTTGATATTCTTCCGGCAGCTCGCCGCTAAAACCTATCTCGAGTCGTTCGATAGATATTGCTTTACCGCTTTCATCGTCGATCTCAGCGATAACACCCATGAGCCTGGCATCATCCGAGGCAACAGTGAATCTATGGGGAACACCTGTAAGAAATCGCGCCAGCACCGGCTCCACACTCATCCCTATGACGCCACTGTGCGGCCCTGTCATACCTGCATCTGTGATGAATGCCGTCCCCTTTGGCAGAATCTGCTCATCGGCAGTCTGAACATGTGTGTGCGTTCCAACCAGTAACGAAACCCGTCCGTCGAGATAACGGGCCATAGCGCCCTTCTCGGATGTGGTCTCAGCGTGAAAATCTACCACGATAATGTTGGTCTGATCCTGCATCAGCCGCAGTTCACCATCGACAGTCCTGAACGGACAATCAATATCCCGCATAAACACGCGCCCCTCGATGTTTATAACACCAACCTTTCGCCCATCAGGAAATTTGTAGACATACGAACCATACCCCGGAGAACCCGCGGGATAATTAGCTGGACGGAGCACCCTGTTATAGTCGTCATTCAGGAATGGAAAAATATCCTGTCTGTCCCAGATATGATTTCCTGACGTTTGGACATCAATGCCATAGGACGCGATCTTCTGAGAGATCGGTTTCGTGAGTCCGAAACCACCTGCTGCATTCTCGATATTGGCTATTGCCAGATCGATTCCATGCTTTTGCCTGACAGGCTTGAGAAGCTGGGACAATACCCATCGACCCGGCTTTCCCATTATGTCTGACACAAAAAGTATTTTCACACGGCAACCATTCTATTTGGCATAGTCCACAGCTCGCGTCTCTCTTATCACCGTAACCTTGATCTGCCCCGGATATTCCATTTCCGTCTGAATCTTCATCGCAATATCAGAGGCGAGAATTTGAGACTTAGCGTCATCAATTTCGTCGTGTTCCACTATTACGCGAATTTCACGGCCAGCCTGAATAGCGAAAGCCTTCGAGACACCCTTGAAACTATCAGCCACTTCCTCGAGCTTTTCGAGACGCTTGATGTATCCTTCGAGCGGTTCACGACGCGCACCCGGACGAGACCCGGAGACCGCATCCGCCGCCTGAACGAGCACTGCGTACGGTGTCAACATCGGAACATCACCGTGATGCGAAGCGACAGCGTTTATAACCGCCTCATGCTCATTGTAACGAGTAAGGAATGTTGCACCGATTTCGGTATGTGTCCCTTCGGTTTCTCGATCGATCGCTTTCCCGATATCGTGCATCAAACCACAGCGTTTGGCAAGGGCATCATCGAGACCAAGTTCCGCAGCCATTATTCCACACATCATCGAAACTTCCTTCGAATGCTGAAGCACATTCTGACCGTATGAAGTTCGATATTTGAGCTTGCCGAGAAGCTGTATTACATCATTGTGAAGATCATGGATACCCAGCTCGAAGCAGGCCTGCTCGCCCGCCTCACGAGTCATCATCTCCATTTCCTTTTCGCATTTCTCCACGATTTCTTCGATACGAGCAGGATGAATTCTGCCATCCGCAACAAGTCTCTCAAGAGCCATTCGGGCAACTTCGCGGCGGATTGGATCGTAACCGGAAAGGATCACCGCTTCCGGGGTGTCGTCAACGATGACATCAATACCCGTACAAGTCTCGAACGATCTGATATTTCTCCCCTCACGCCCGATTATCCTGCCTTTCATTTCATCGGTGGGCAGACTGACCACCGAGACAGTCGTCTCGACCGTGTGGTCGGCAGCGCAGCGATAAATCGCCTGCGTGATGATTTCACGGGCTTCTTTCTCGGCAGTACGTTCAGCATTTTCTCTGATTTCTTTGATCGTTGCTGCAGCCTCCATCTTGGCCTGACCGATCAAATTCTCCATCAGTTGCTGTCTGGCTTCTTCAGCAGTCATTCCGGCAATCTTTTCAAGTTGAGCATTCTGCTGCTGAGTCAGATTGTTCAACTCCTCTTCACGAACCTTGATTGCTTTTTCACGGTGGGACAGAGATTTCTCTCTTGTCTGGAATTCGCGCTCTTTTTGATTGAGTAAATCAACCTTTCTGTCAAGAGAGGTTTCTCTGTCAATCAGGCGTTTTTCTGCTTTTTGGAGATCAGACCTTTTGTCCTGTATCTCCCTCTCCAGACTTACCTTAGACTTGTATAATTCATCTTTTACTTCAAGCAGCGACTCTTTTTTCTTTAGTGCTGCGTCCCTTTCCGCTTTTTCCAGAATCTGTCGTGCTTCTTTCTCTGCGCCGGCGATCTTCGTAAGACCGGCTTTTCGTATAAGCACCCAGACTATCAGTGCGGAAAGGATTGCTCCTGCTGCCACCAGCAGTATCACGATTGGTAAACTAAACTGCATGCAATCCTCCAGCCATGCCATAATAACTGGCGTGTTGGAAACTATCGTTGTTTGAGCAGAATCGTGGATTGCAGGGGTTTTATTGTGAACCGGAAGATACTGACATTAGCTTCTCGTCCAGTCTTTCAATAAGACTATCAGCCTGATGACTGATCTCGGACAACTTATCTTCATTGTCTTTTCTAAGTTTCAGCAATTCATCGGTCACATTGAGCGCAACCAGTATGGCTACATTCTTGGGTGATCGATTAGCTGATCTTCCCGCCATCTCATGCATCTTCTGATCCACATATCGAGCAACTTCGAGCACATGAAGACGAAACTCCTCGGCTTCATGAGGATCGTCGAACTCACTCCGAATCGGGTACTCTTCACCGAAAATATGAACTTTTATGACCCGGTTATCATCTGACATAATTCTATCTATCTGCAAAAACTTCTGTAACCCGCAGATTCTGCGACAAAAAACCTACTCTTTTCAAACATCCTTGTCAAGTCTTAAATCAACTCATGTCGAGTTCGACCTGCTCGACCTGACTGAGCAGGGATTCAAGACGATTCTTCACTTCGGATTCTTTCTTCCCGTAGCTCGCCTCAATGCTCTTTCTATCTGATTTCAAGTTCTCGTTCTCCAGCTTGAGCCGGGTAATCTCTTGTGACAGATCAGCATTCTTCTGCTTGAGTTCTTTGTTCTGTTCTTCAAGCTCCTGGAGGCGAGACACGACCTTTTCTATCTTTTTTTCTAATCTTTCAAACGCATCCATGTTGCCCTCTCTCAACTTCTGAGCTGGGCTGAAAACCTGCTTTTCAGCTGCTCGACAACTTTGTTGTGAGTTTCATCTATTTCTTCATCAGTCAATGTTTTCTCATCTGAACGGTATTCGAGACTGAATGCAAGGCTCTTCTTCCCTGACGGAACCTGCTTTCCTTCATATATATCGAACAAATCAACGCGGCGAACCAACTCCCCACCAACGGACAATATCTCTGATCTCAACTGCTCGGCGAATACATTCGTGTCGACAATAACCGCTATGTCCCTGACAGATGACGGAAACCTGGGAACCGGTACAAATTCACGCGATTCAGAAGCCAGTTTCTGCAAAGTGGTTATATCCAGCTCAGCAGTGTATACAGGAAGATCGATGTCGAACTGATCTCTCGCTTTCTTCGACACTTCGCCACAGACTCCGCATCTTGTTCCGCCAAGAATCACATCGAATGACCTGTCACTCTCATAGAATAGATGCTCCTGTGGATCGAGCGACAAATCCCCCGTGCGCAGCCCATCGACTAAAGCTTCCATTACACCTTTGAGATCAAAGAAATCATATTTGTGTATGCCTTTATCCCAGTTGACAGTTTCTTCTTTTCCCGCCACCGCCAGCGCGAGCATCTCTTTCTCTGATGGCAGTTCATCACCGGAGGGCAGGAACACTTTGCCGATCTCGAAGAAAATAATATCCTCTTTCTTCCTGTTCAGGTTGTAGGATATTATATTGAGAAAACTGCACTGGAGATTCTGGCGCAATACCGAAAGCTCCACAGAGACCGGATTCAGTATCTTGACATGATCCTCCAGACCGCTGACGACTTTGTCTTTGGCAGGATCAATCAGTGTGTTCGTAAGAGCCTCGGCGCAACCGCGAGAAATCAGCAATTCACGGAGAGTTTCGTGAAACCGCCCTTCAGGTCTTTCAGTCGTGACGAGCTTTCCGGCAGCCCTGTCCGCCGACTTAATCCGATCCAGACCATAAATGCGCGCAACTTCTTCGATCAGATCGATTTCCCTCGTCACATCGGGACGGAATGTCGGAACAGTCACCTCAAGTTCTTTTCCGGTTCTGACACCGAATTCAAGAGCTGACAGAATATCTATCATCTGCGGCGCGGCAAGATCTGTGGCGAGGATTTGATTCACCCGCGCTGGTCTCAGGTTGATCTTGACAGGTTCGATAACTTTCGGATAACAATCAACCTGCTCCTGAAACACTTTGCCGCCTGCATACTTCTGCATCAGGTACGCAGCCCTGTCGCACGCCCTGGGGACATTATTCGGGTCCGCACCCTTCTCGAAACGAATCTGTGATTCGGTTATCAATCCAAGATGTTTGTTGGCGCGACGAATCGATTTCGGATTAAAATATGCGCTTTCGAGTAATATATTTTTTGTTTTATCACTCACTTCCGAATCCAGTCCGCCCATAATTCCGCCAATAGCAACAGCCTTGACAGAATCGGTAATCAATACAGTCTCAGCCGAAAGAGAACGTTCCACCTGATCCAGCGTCGTGAACTTCTCCCCCTCGCGAGCATTTCTGACGAGAACTTTCGGAACTGAGAAAAGATCAAAATCAAATGCATGCAGCGGATGACCTGTCTCCATCATTACGAGGTTAGTGACATCAACGATCGTGTTGATCGCCCTCATACCGGTTGAATATATCTTTTTCCTGATCCACCACGGACTCGACCCGTTTCTGACTCCACGTATGACTCTCGCCATATATCGCGGGCACTGATCCGGATTATCTATTACTATCTCGACTTCGTCGGATGCGAGATTTTCGATTTCCTCGAGATTGATTTCCGGAAGATTGACTTTTGAACCGGTCATCGCCGCGATTTCCCGGGCAATTCCAATTGCACTAAGGCAATCTGGACGGTTTGGCGTCAGGTCGAATTCAAGCAACCAGTCATCGATTTCCAGTGCTTCCCTTAGGGAAGTGCCGGTCTTGATCTGCCTGTCGAGTTCCATTGTCACAGAATGATCATCTGACAGGCCAAGCTCAGCCTCAGAGCAAATCATTCCATCAGACTTGGTGCCGAGTTTTTCGACAGTATGTATTCTCAGTCCGTTCGGAAGTTCGGCTCCGGGTCCGGCGAATGCAACCTTCTGACCTGCGGCGATATTCGGAGAACCGCACAGAGTCGTCAACACGGCGCTGCCGGTATCAACCCTGCAGATATTGAGCTTACTCGATGACGGATGCCTTTCGCACTCTTCGACCTTCCCGACGACCACACCAGTGAATTCAGGGAAAAGCGGACCGACAACTTTCGCCTCGGTTCCCGACAACGACAGCCTGTCGGCGAGTTCATAAGCATCCCACTCGAAATCCGCAAGCTCTCTCAGCCAGCTATAGCAAAGTTTCATAGGAACTGCTCCAGAAGCCTGAGATCATTCTGATAGAATCTTCGTATGTCATCTATTCGATA
>JAJRZO010000395.1 GCA_024275215.1 Candidatus Zixiibacteriota bacterium
CCTGACAAAAATGATTCCTCTGGTTGATGGTCCACTCTCGACTGTTTCTGAGAATTTTGCGCGAGAGCTGACACATGAATCACTTCATACCGATGTTTTTGCGGATCATCTTCAGAAGCTTTTTCGCAAGAAAAAAATTGTCGGTATTGATAATGGTCTGTTCGGTGAACTCAGATTTCCGTTTTCGGATGACGCTTTGACCAAAGCCGGATCAGGAGATTATTCGCTGATCATGGACGAAAAAATGCAGTGTCGTATCCGTCTCGGTGAAGTCGTAAGTGGTTTCCTTGGCAGACTGGAAGCCGATCAGCAGGTTTGGGGCGATGGAATAGAGTTGTCCGATTCGAGTCAGCCCGTGTTTTTCTTTCTCGGCAGGGATGATCCGAGACAGAAGGGTTACGATGTCGCTGCCGCTGCGATTTCATCGATACCGAAGGGACTTGCGAGATATGTATTCACTCCGATGCCGGGAGACGAGGGTTTCGAGGGGCTACGGTTTCTTAAACGACTCGCCGAAGATCGCCCGGGTGAGGTGATAGTATTCCCATTCCGGGTAGATTTCGAGACATTCAGCGCGCTTCAGAAAGGCAGCTCTTTTATGGTGATGTGCTCACTGTATGAGCCATTCGGCGGAGCAACGGAGGCATATATAGCCGGTATGCCGGTAGTGGCACGCGCGACTGGCGGGCTGATTCAGCAGGTATTCCCGTATGACAAGATGATGTTGCCTGCGCCATGTGCGAAGATTATCGATAAGTATCATGGTTCGGGCAGCAAACCGACAGGTTTCCTGTTCAGAGAACCGGATTCGGATTCCGAGGTCGATGACTGGCGGAAGATTGTAGAATGTGCCTATCTCAACGAGACGCCACCGGGTGACCGCCTTGAAGACCGCAGAAAGATCGCGCTTTTCAACGAGATGTCGCGGACTGCGGGAACAGCACTGCGGAATGCTATTGCTCTATATGCAAAGGACCAGAATGCGTATGCTGAGATGGTCTATCACGGGTACAGAATGCTTTCGCGGTTCAGTTGGGATAGAGCTGTCGAGAGTTATCGTAAACTGTATGACGGCATCTGTCGTTGACGAGTACTAATACTCTATAATATCTTTCAGCAATTGCCGGGTGAGATCCTCCCAGAGAAATCGGCTTGCGAATTCCTGGCCGACATGTTTCGCTTTTTCCACATCGGATGCCAGCATCGATTCGATAGCGTCGATCCATTCGGATATGTCATTCGGGACGATTCTTATTATCTCGCGGGGAAAAGTCTCAAGTTCCTTCATGTATGATGAAACTGTACGAAGTCCTGCTGCTGCATATTCGTAGAATTTCAGAGGGTTGGAATACCGGAAAAAGTCATTGTCGAAATATGGCATGATTCCGATGTCGAAACTCTTGAGTACCGAAGGCATTTTTGAGTGATCGAATGCACCGGTGAAGTGGATATTGGGTATCGATTGTGTTGAAACGACAGCCGATTTGTCGGGAGTGGGACCAACGAATACGAGATTCCATTCCGGCCTTGCATTAGCTATCCCTTTGATCAGTTTCCAGTCCAGACGTTGGGAGATAACACCGGCAAAACCGATTCTCGGGCTGCTAATCCTTTCGATTGCATCAATCGGTTCGGGATTACCGGTTGTCAGTCGAAGATATGTATTCTTGTCGAGACCGTTACGGAACTTAATGGCTTTCCGATAGCCGGGAGAGTATCTTTCATGCAGGAGTCTCGATACAGTTACAAAGAAATCAACGCTTTCCCTGACCTTTGCCTGTAACTCTATCTGATCAGTTAGCTCTCGACCATCGGTGTCCGCCAGATTGTCTTTCATTTCGTATACAACACGGCTTTCGGGGAATAACCTGCTCACATAGTGCTGTTGCGGGTAAAAATACCATACGAGCGGAGTATTGTCCGATATGCCAATCCTGCGACAAACATGTTCATAGCTTCGCCTTAGAGCAAAGATATTCAGTTTCTCAAGAACCACAGACTTACATGCGATGGAGTCATGGATAACGTACTTTGGGGATGTAAGATACAGATTATTGGAGAGTTTCTCGATTTTCGGGGTTGAAAAAAGCTCTTTGAATCGGCGCGGCTTCCTGAAGATTGTCGAGAATGGGCAGAGTGGTCGATTCATGACAATCAGGGTCGTGCCGTATTCTCTGGCGGACTTAGCGAGTGCGATCACCATCTGTCGACACATGAATTGCGGCCAGTCAACACCGGCAAACATCAGAATCACTTTAGGCAGATCATTCACATTGTTGTCCTGATTGTATTAAATGTCAGTGATATTTCCGAATGGCATGGGGCTGAAGTTATTTACATGCAGGCCAAAAGTCAAGCCCTTGTGGCTCACGCCCGCTTGCTATAATAAAAGTCATATTCTTTTTGCATGAGGTTACCCTTATCGTTTTTCATTTTGTGTCTATAGCCTTTGTAAGAAGTCTTAATAACCTGCCACACTTGCATTCCGGGACAAGAGAATTACAGGATATTAATAACAGCGACTCCGGTGAATCTGCCATTGCGCAAGTCGTCAAGAGCCTTGTTGACTTCAATCAACGTATAGAGATGAACCTCAGATTCGACAGGTATCTTCGGTGCGAGAGCGAGGAATTCCTCTCCATCACGCCGAGTCAGGTTTGCGACAGATTTGATAGTACGTTCCTCCCAGAGTATCGAGTATGGAAACGACGGTATGTCGCTCATGTATATGCCCGCGCAGACAACTGTTCCACCTTTTGCGACAGCGCGCAGGGCTGCAGGCACAAGACTTCCGACCGGAGCGAATATAATCGCGGCATCGAGTGGTTCAGGCGGCATCTGGTCCGACCCGCCCGCCCATACAGCGCCGAGGCTGAGTGCAAATTCCTGTCCTTCTATATCCCCGCTTCTGGTAAAGGCGTAGACTTCCTGATTATTATACTTTGCCACCTGCATGATTATATGTGCTGCCGCGCCAAATCCATAGAATCCAATAGTCCGAGCATCGCCAATCATACGATATGAACGGTATCCGATGAGTCCCGCACAGAGTAACGGTGCAGCCTGAATATCAGGGTAACCTTCAGGAATCGGAAAGCAGAATCTTTCGTCGGCAACACAAAGCTCTGCGAACCCACCATCGATCTGATATCCTGTGTAAAGAGCATGGTCGCAGAGGTTCTCTCTGCCGCTGGTACAGTACCGGCATTCACCGCAACTTCCGCCGAGCCACGGCACACCGACTCTGTCGCCTTCTTTGTATTTACCGGAACTTCGATCAGCTCTGACTACTGTTCCGACAATCTGATGACCGGGTATCAATGGAAGCTTTGGTTCTGTGAGATCGCCATCGACAACATGCAAATCAGTTCTGCACACACCGCATGCGTGAACACGAATCAAAAGCTGCCCTGTCTGCGGAATTGGATCAGGTAGTTCGGTCTCACGCAACAGTGTACCCTGTTTCTCGAGTATCATTGCTTTCATTTGAGTGTCTCCTTTATATTGTGCAAGTCTTCTCCCTGAATAGAAGATTAATTGTGATCCAATGCTATGGATAATACAGCTCAAGCCTGCTGTCCAGTTTCAATCTGTTGTGACATTTCCAGGAGCAATCATCCATCACTTGTCTCGTCTTGTTTGGGTTGATTTTCTCTTGCTTCACTTTCAAGAAGTGGCTATAATATAGCCCAGTTACTCATGTTTTCACATAATGCTCTGACAAATCGACTCGATCTATTCTTCAGTATTTATGTTTTTCCAGAGGAGGAGTATGCCTATGAGTGGAGTGTAATGCCATAGTAGACCAAAGAGAAGTAACAATCCGTATCCCCAAATCGGAGGTCCTATGAAGAAGTTTGCGATTCTGACGATTTGTATCATCGTAGCATGCACCGCATCAGCATTTGCCCAGAAAGTGGCACATGTCGAACGCAATGCAGATGTGCCATCATTTATTGGCTACGTTCCGGACGAGTTCATACTTGTTCTTAAAGATGATGCCGGGAAACTGAACATAACTGCCGCAAAAAGTGGTTCAGTTGCGACCGGTTTATCCGACCTTGACGCCATTTCGGCGAAATTCAATGTGACAGGAATCAAGAAACAATTCAAGGGTAGTTCGGAAGCGGCTAACTCCCCAACCAGAAGATTATCTCGCTATTATAAGGTCAGGTTCGATGCCGGAGGCCTCCAGGAGGCAATGGATGCCTTCAATAAACTCCCAATGGTTGATCATGTTGAACCGATCGGTATTCATACTGCCTATGCTGTACCCAATGATGGTTATTATGGTGACCAATGGCATTTCAGCCAGTCGGGCGATCACGACATCGATGGCCCTGAAGCATGGGATATCGAAGCTGGAGCCGATGCTGTTGTCGTAGCAATTCTCGACACCGGTGTAAGATATTTCCACAAAGATCTCGGTGGATCAAACGCATCATACTCGAACCCATCCGCTGCAAACGGTAATATGTGGATCAACTGGGCTGAGAAAAACGGCACATCCGGTGTCGATGATGACGGCAACGGTTATGTTGATGACTGGATTGGCTATGACTTTGTCGATGGCGCTACCAGTTGCTGGTCAGGAGAAGACTGCAATACCAAGGACAATGATCCACGTGACTTTAATGGCCACGGTACGCATTGTGCCGGTATTGTTGCGGCAATCACCAACAATGGTTATGCGACAAGTGGCGTGGCTGGTGGTTTTGGCGACGGCACTCTTCAGCCCACAAGCGATGGCGTGAAGATCATGCCTTGTCGTGTCGGGTGGTCCGGCACTTATATCATCTGGGAAGTCGGCTATGTCCGCATGGACTTCGCTGCCGAGGCATTCTACTATGCCGCTGACAATGGTGCTAACATTGCCTCGTGTAGCTGGGGATCATCCAACAGCGGCGGGCTTGACGCCGCTGTCGACTATTTCGTCGCGAGTGGTGGACTTATTTTCCACGCGGCAGGCAACGATGGAAATGAAACAGCCGACTATCTCGGTGGTCGTACCGATGTCATAAATGTTGCAGCTACTGACAGCCTCGACTGTAAAGCTGACTATTCCAATTACGGTTCATGGGTCGATATATCAGCGCCCGGCTCGGATATAATGAGCCTGTATCACGATCATTCTGATCCGACTAATGACTATGTGTCAACTATGAGTGGAACCTCAATGGCTTGCCCGATGGCTGCAGGTGTCGGTGCTCTTATATGGTCCAAACATCCCGACTGGACAGCCTCCCAGGTCGAGCAGCGTCTGTATGAAACCGCTGACGACATTTACGCCGAGTCGTGCAATTCAAGCTACTCCGGCAAACTCGGAGCCGGACGTGTCAACGCATTCAATGCTGTAAACGATGGCACACCTCCACCTGTTGCCGACTTCAGCGGATCACCGACGTCTGGATGTGCTTCTCTCGATGTGACTTTTACTGATCAATCAACCGGCGACATAACATCCTGGTCATGGGACTTTGGTGATGGCGGCTCTTCAACTGCTCAAAATCCTGTTCATACATATACTGCTGCCGGGACATATACTGTTTCGTTGACAGTGACTGGCCCGGGTGGTTCGGATACAAACACAAAGAACAGTTACATCACGGTCCAGGGCGCTCCCACTGCCGACTTCTCCGGTTCGCCTACATCAGGAACGGAGCCTCTCACTGTTAACTTTACTGATCTTTCGACAGGGAGTCCGACATCATGGAGCTGGGACTTCGGCGATGGCGGTTCCTCAACACAACAGAATCCAAGCCACCAGTATGCTTCTGCCGGAACATACACTGTGACTTTGACGGCGACAAATAGCTGTGGTTCCGATCAGATGGTCAAGACTGATTACATTACTGTCGATCCCTGCCTGGTTCCGGTTGCCGGTTTTGTGGGATCACCGACTTCGGGTGAAGTACCCTTGACGGTCAGCTTTACCGATCAATCAACTAACAGTCCGACATCATGGAGTTGGGACTTCGGCGATGGCGGTTCCTCGACCCAGCAGAACCCAAGCCATCAGTATACTTCGGCGGGAACATATACTGTTCAATTGACAGCGACTAACTCCTGCGGATCTGATTCGGAAATCAAGACAGACTATATCACTGTCACATGCACACCGCCTGTTGCTGACTTCACTGGTTCACCTACATCAGGTGAAGCTCCACTCACTGTCAACTTCACTGACGCATCTACCGGTGCGACATCATGGTCATGGGATTTCGGTGATGGCGGGACATC